>DGQO01000115.1:3768-6070 GCA_002400445.1 Chitinophagaceae bacterium UBA4412 | reverse complement strand
TGCTACCCCTTCGCAAAAAGACGGTATCAGTTTTTTATCTAATGACACGGTTACCGTTTCATGGAATAAAGACCGCTTTATTCTGGTAACCAATGTGCCCATTACAGATAAAGCCGGAATGCAATCCTGGATGGATGCCATGGAGAATAGAATCGATGGAGACAGCACAGCCATTCCCGCATTGCCCATGGCCAGATTTGATGGCGTGAGCATTGCCACATCCTTATACAATCTTACAGAAAAAAACAGCCTGGCGGAGAATGAAAAATTCACAGACCTGGTGAAAACCAGTGGTGACCTCCATTTTTGGATGAATACAGAAGCACTGTACGGACAAATGCCGGAGATGGCTGGCCTGGCCATGCTAAACCTGGAAAAAATCTATAAAAGCAGCGTTACTGCTGGAACGGTAAAGTTTGAAAAGGGTCAAATGCTTGTAGATACAAAATCGTATGCCGGAAAAGAGATGACGGAATTATGGAAAAAGTATAGTGGTAAATCTGTGAATGAGGCCATGCTTAAAAATATTCCGGGTAAAGATATTGCTGTACTATTTGCCATGAACTTTAAACCAGAGGGCATCCGGGAATTTTTAAAACTCCTGGGCATGGAAGGCTTTGCAAATATGGGCGCAGGAATGCTTGGCTTTTCTGTAGATGATTTTGTAAAAGCTAATAAAGGAGATTTATTATTTTCTGTGTACGACGTTTCCCTGGACAGTAACCAAAAACCAGCAGGGGGCTTTTTATTTTCTACAAGTGTAGGAGACAAAGCTGCTTTCGAAAAGCTAATGGCAGCAGGCAAAAAAATGGGAAGCCAGGCGTTGCAGGGAAATAAACTCAATTTTAAAACGGACGGAAAACTTTTTGCCATCGGAAATGAGGCGGCTAACGTGGATGTCTACATGGCCGGTACCAGCAAACCAGATCTTTCTTTTACAAGCAAATGGAATGGCGCACCAATGGGCGGCTATGTAAATATTCAATACCTGCTTACTGCAATGGCACCTGCCGCAAAGCAGGATACGGCCGTTGCCGAAATAGTGAAAGCCTCCCAGGCCATGTGGAAAAATGCAACGTTCTCTGGTGGAGATATGAAAGGGGATGCTATGACGCAACACATTGAAGTAAACCTGATGAACCAGGATGTGAACAGCCTTAAACAATTAAACGAGTATATGGGCAACATCATTCAATGGGCAAAGAAAAAGCAATACCAAAAGCCTGTTACGTCCATTTCAATTAAAGATTCTGCGGTGGCAGATAGGCCAAATCAAATGTAACGATCATCCATCACAGGGAATATTTTGACAATATACATTCACAGGGAAGAATTACTTCTGCTACAGTTTTAAAAATGAAAAATGATGCCAGCGATACTGATTTCTAAAAAATATTCAATGTGATATTTGAGCGCTCATGCAAATACAACTCGATAATGTAATACCCGTTTTCCTGGAAACAGAAAAAATTGAGCGCTCCCAGGTGTGGGCGCAGCAATTACTGTTCCCCGCGGGTGGCAGGGTACAAATTGTAGCTCCCAGCGGAAGTGGCAAAACATCACTCGTGCATTTTCTCTATGGCCTGCGGCACGACTTTAAGGGTAAAGTGGTTGTAGGAGATGAAGACATAGCAGGGCTGAGTGCAGAAAGAAAAGCCGGCTTGCGCTCTGAAAAATTGAGTATCATTTTCCAGGACCTCCGCTTATTTCCAGAACAAACAGCTTTGCAAAATATCGACGTAAAGCGCCTGCTCAATCCTTTTCATCCACAGGAGAGAATCATGCAGATGGCCGAGGAACTTGGTATACAAAATAAAATGAACCAGCCCGCAATGCAATGCAGCTATGGAGAACAACAACGAATTGCAATCATCCGGGCACTCATGCAACCCTTTGAATATTTACTCATGGATGAGCCTTTTAGTCATCTGGATGATGCCAATGCTGCCAGGGCATCCAAATTAATTGAGCAGGAGGCAAAGCATCGAAACGCTGCGCTGCTCCTGGCCGATCTGCAGTTGGTTCCCTCTTTCACCGCAACAGAAATATTTTACTTATAGGCCTTTGAAGCAACCTTATAAAAATATAACTCCATTTCTACAGCCGCAAAAAAATGCGGTTTCCCGCATGCTAAGTTTTACGGGCTTTGGGCTTGGCGTACTATTATTGTTATGTGCTGCGCAAATGTTTGTAAACATCAATACTGCCCTCCAGGAAAAAAATATCCGAAAAGATGGCTTTGATTTTTTGAGCGTTACAAAAAATATCACTGACCAGAATATGGGCCAGGAAAATATGTTTA
>DGQO01000115.1:0-3561 GCA_002400445.1 Chitinophagaceae bacterium UBA4412 | reverse complement strand
GGCCATATTGTGGCAGTTAGTGATCGCATCAATTCTGTACTGGTGCCCAAAGCATTTTTAGAATGGGCAAATCTCACTTTAGCCAGTAGCACAGATCCCCCGTCTGCAAGAGTGTACATCAAAACAAAAGATGCCAGCGATCCACAGTTACTAAAGTTCTTACAGGAAAAAGATTACAGGGTAAATAAGGACCGCACAAAATTTGGTGGTGCAAGGCAGGCATTGCAAGTGGTGGTAAGCAGCCTGGCGGGTTTTGCCATCCTCGTAATTCTCCTGGCGATGATGCTATTTTCTTTCTTTCTGCAACTCACTATTGCACGCAGTAAAGACAATCTGCAACTTCTCCTGCAACTCGGCTATTCTCCTGCCTGGTTAAGTAAAGCACTGTCGGGCAAATGGTTCCCGGTGTATGCAACGATCATAGTGCTCGCCCTCGTACTCACGCAAGGTTTACAATTGCTCATGCGGGAATTTTTCACCATGGGTGTAAATCAACTGCCTTCCATTTTGCATTGGTCCGTTTGGTTACTTGCCGTGGCGCTCTTTGCATTATGCATTGTTTCTACCACTATGCAAGTGAGAAAATCCTTGTATAAATTGTAGCGTTTATTATGGGCTCGTGATGTTGATGATAGGGCTTGAAATATGCTCCACTTATCTTCTAAAATACTACCTCAAATAATGCTGCTCCCGATCCCACATTAAACCACTCCACCAGTCATCCCTTCAAAAACAATAGCAGCGCCCTGCCCTACTCCCACGCACATCGTGGCCAGCCCATACTTGCTTTTACGTTTTTGCATTTCGTGTAGTAAAGTAGTACTGATGCGCACACCACTGCAACCCAGCGGGTGACCCAGTGCGATAGCACCGCCATTCACATTTACTTTTTGCAAGTCAAGACCAAGGTCATGAATACAGGCAATGCTTTGAGAAGCAAATGCCTCATTCAATTCAATGAGATCAAGATCGTTTATGGAAAGGCCTGCACGCTCTAAAGCCTTTATGCTTGCCGGAACGGGGCCCATACCCATAATGGCAGGATCTACACCGGCCACCGCCATACTTTTTAATTTTGCGATAGGTTGTAAGCCGTATTTTTCTACTGCCGCTGCACTTGCCAGCAGCATTGCTGCAGCACCGTCATTTATACCACTACTATTACCTGCTGTTACCGTGCCGTCTGCCAGGAATGCCGGTTTCAGTTGCGCAAGTTTCTCCAATGAAGTCTTGCGGGGATGTTCATCGGCAGATATATTGATGATTTCCTTTCCTGCTTTCACTTTTACCGGCACAATCTCCGCTGCAAATTTCTCTGCCGCCAGGGCCTCCGCATATTTTTGCTGGCTTTCCAGCGCAAACTCATCCTGTGCCATCCGGCTGATGTTCCACTGCCTGGCTACATTTTCTGCCGTTTCTCCCATACTGAATGGCGGGTACATTGCACACAAGGCCGGGTTTACAAACCTCCAACCCATAGTGGTATCATACATTTCAGGGCTGCGATCAAATGCAGAAACTGCTTTTCCCATTACGAACGGCGCACGGCTCATACTTTCTACGCCGCAGGCAATAAACAAATCCCCGTCGCCGCAGGCAATACTTCTGCCGGCATCCATAATAGCTTGCAAGCCGCTTGCGCAAAGCCTGTTTACCGTTGTACCAGGTACCGTTACCGGCAAGCCGGCCAGCAAGGCTGCCATACGGGCCACATTCCGGTTGTCTTCCCCGGCCTGGTTTGCTGCGCCGGCTATCACATCTTCAATTGCATTTACATCAATGCTGTCATTGCGCTGCAGCAGTTGCTTTATAACGTGCGCCAGCAAATCGTCTGGCCGCACAGTGCTTAGGGCACCACCATACCGCCCAATGGGCGTTCTCACAGCGTCTATCACGAAAATTTCCTGCATAATATTTTTTTTATTGAGTCAGCAGCCGTGCACATCCCGGCAGCATTGGCGTCGCACTCTTGTGCATGGGTGCGCATTTGAGCAACGTTTCACAAGATAAAGTTTCTTCTGCGCATCTTTAACATCCCGCCCGCAAAGCAAGGCGCAAAGCGGGCTTCAAACTTTATTATCTTTGCCGCCATGCCGCAGAAAAAGAACATACGGGAGTTTAATTTGCCCGACCTCAAAGCTTATTTTGAAGCCATCGGCGATAAACGTTTTCGGGCCATTCAGACTTATGAATGGTTATGGAAAAAAAATGCCCGAAGTTTTGAAGAGATGAGCAACCTCCCCCTGGAGCTGCGTAAAAAACTGGCTGAAGAATTTAATTTTCCCAGCCTGAGGGTAGATGCTGAGCAGCAAAGCAATGACGGCACTTTAAAAAGTCGTTTCAAAACTTTTGATGGCCATTCTATTGAAGGCGTTCTCATCCCTACCGAAAAGCGATTTACAGCTTGTGTTTCTTCACAGGTGGGCTGCAGCCTCAGTTGTAAATTTTGTGCAACCGGCATGATGGAACGCATGCGCAATCTCAGCTTCGAAGAAATATATGACCAGGTGGCGCTGCTCAATGAAAATGCCCTGCGCACTTATAACACGCCCCTCTCCAATATTGTATTTATGGGTATGGGTGAGCCGCTGCTTAATTACAAAAACGTATTACAGGCTATTGAGCGCATCACCGCCAGCGATGCGATGGCCATGAGTCCTAAAAGAATCACCGTTTCCACCGCCGGTGTGGCCAAAATGATCAGGCAGCTTGGAGATGATGGGGTTCGCTTTAATCTTGCCCTTTCCCTGCATGCGCCCACAGATGAAAAGCGCAACCGCATTATGGCCATCAATGAAACCAATAACATTGCAGCACTTGTAGAAGCGTTGAATCATTTCTACCAAAAAACGAAAAACGATATCACCCTGGAATATGTGCTTTTGCATGGCGAAAATGATAGCCTCGAAGACGCAAAGGAACTCGTAAAAGTCTATCGTAAAATACCCACCCATCTTGTAAACGTGATTGAATACAATCCTGTGGCCGGTATCGCCTTCACCAAATCTGGCGAAGACCAAACCCAGGTGTTTACAGATTATCTCGTAGCCCACAAAGTAAATGTGCGGGTGCGTCGCAGCAGGGGCAAGGATATAGATGCAGCCTGCGGGCAATTGGCCAATAAAGGATAGTTCCGCCTATTTCACAAAATATTTTACATTTTAACGACGGGCCGAGTAAACTTTGGTGCCCCGGCATCGTCTATGGTATGTACGTTTTCAAAGAAATAAAAAACAGAACCATGATGAAAAAAATTTTCGGATTTATGCTCCTCTTAGCGATAGCCGGAGGAAGCGTTTTCGCACAAACCCAAAGAAATGTGAATGCACCAAAAGGCCAGCAAGGCATGCGCCATGGCAAGAAGCATAATGCGCTCAAGGGTGTAAACCTGAGCGATGCACAGAAAGCACAGCTAAAAGCAAACAAGGAAGCCCACCAGGCTAAAATGGCAGAACTAAACAAACAGGATAACCTCACGGTAAAAGAAATGCGGGAACGCAAAACCGCATTACAACAGGAACAAAAAGACAAAATGCAGGCCTTGCTTACTCCTGAGCAAAA
>DGQO01000076.1:15773-23734 GCA_002400445.1 Chitinophagaceae bacterium UBA4412 | reverse complement strand
GTTTCGCCCATCAGGTCCAGCATATTTCTAAACTCTTCATCTGTGCCATCCCATAAAAAACGGATGGTGCGGCCGCGGCTCGTGGTATTGTCTATTACTTCTGCTACCAGTTCATCACTTTCCCCAAAATAAAGTTTGTTACCTACCCGTATTTTTCGGGCCGGATCTACAATAACGTCCCAGAGTTTATTGGGTTTGTTTAATTCCCTCAGCAGGAACACTTCAATTTTGGCACCCGTCTTTTCTTTTCTGCCATACATACGGGCCGGAAAAACCTTGGTGTTGTTTACGACGAAAACATCCTTATCGTCAAAGTAGTTCATGATATCCCGGAAAGTATGGTTTTCGATATTCCCGGTTTTCCGGTCGATCAGCATCATTCGGCTATCTTCTCTTTTTTTTGTGGGATGTTGGGCAATGAGGTTGAGGGGAAGGTCAAATCTGAATTGAGATAATTTCATGCAATAAACCTGTTTAAATTGTTATTTATCACATGCCAGGTACTGTAAGCATTACAGAGATAGGGAGCCTTGGGAAAGACATTTATCATGTTACGGCATGATTTAAAGGCTGCGAAGGTAATTTATTTTCGCTTCACTTCATTGTAATCTTTTTGGCTGCGTTCCGTAGCCTGCAGTGGGGAATCTGTTGAGGAAGCCGGTGCTGCCTTCGTGCCAATGGCATAACTTTAGTGACCTGCCGCATTTAACGGCAACCTGTTAAGTACTAAAAACCTGTATTCCAGTTCTGGCATGAAGCAACTTAAGCATAGTACCTGCTGTATCATTCTGTGCATCTGCCTGGCNNAGTGGAAATGGGCTTGCAAAGCCATCCTACCTTTTTGGCACTATGCATGTGAGCAGCAAACTGGCTTTTCACCTCAGCGATTCTTTTTATTATGCGTTAAAGCAGGTAGATGCTGTAGCCCTTGAACTGAATCCGGATCTCTGGCAACCGCAAATGGTGCGGCTTGCCAGGCTCAATGAGAATTATGCAGCGTATGTACAAACACCCGCCCGGGATTTTGTAAAGGAAAACAGTTTCAGGCTATCCCCATATGAAGAGCAGTTGAAGACAGCCCTGAGTACGGAGCCGCCCGTGGTAAACAGCCTGCTGTATCGTTCCTATAAAACCCGTGACGATTTTGAAGAGGATACCTTTCTCGATCTCTATATTTTCCAGGCCGGAAGAAAGCTGGGTAAAAGGGCCGCCGGCGTAGAAGATTATTATGAAAGTGAAAAGCTGGTGATGGAAGCCTACCGGGATGCTGCCCTGGAGAAGAATAAAAAACCGTTGGATCTTGATGGAGAAACCATACAAGGGCTATTGCAAAAGCTCCAGCAAGCCTATCGCTACGGCGATCTTGATATGATGGATTCTTTAGACAACATCATTGAGCAATCTAAACTGTTCAGGGAAAAATTTCTGTATAAGCGAAACGAAATACAGGCGCATGCTATTGATAGTATCATTCGAAGCAGCTCTCTTTTTGCTGGTGTAGGTGCAGCACACCTGCCGGGCGATAGGGGTGTAATTGAATTGCTGCGCAAGAAAGGGTATACGCTACGGCCCGTAAAAATAACGGACCGGGATGCCGATCAAAAAGCAACGATTGATAAATTAAAAGTTCCCGTAAGTTTTTCCCGGCAATCTGCCGAAGATGGAATGTACAGCGTGGAAGTGCCTGGCCCGCTCTATGAGCTGGAAGCAAATAATGAAAGCCTGAACCGCAGTCAATTTGCAGATATGAACAACGGCGCTTATTACATGGTTACCCGGGTGCGTACTTACACTGCATTTTTTGAAAACAATCCAGCCGTCCTTCAAAAAGTAGATAGCCTGCTGTATGAATATGTGCCGGGCACCATACTGTCAAAAGAAAAAATTAGCCGTAATGGTTATCCGGGATATGATATCGGCAACAGAACCCGCCGGGGCGACATGCAGCGGTACAACATATTCGTAACGCCGTTTGAAATACTGCTTTTTAAAATGAGCGGTAAAAATGATTATGTAGCAGGCGAAGAAGCCAATCGTTTTTTTGGTTCCATCAGGCTAAAAGAATTTGCTGCAGCAGCTTCCTCATTTAGTCCGAAGCATGGAGAGTTCTCTGTATTTTTTCCGCAGGAGCCATTTGCCTTTTTTAATGCCAGAGAAAACGACCGCTGGGAGTATGAAGCATTTCATAAAAATACGGGTGATGCCTGCCTCATGCTGAAACGTTCTGTGTACAATTATGATTTTCTAAGTTCAGACAGTTTCGATCTTGCGATGATAGAGCAATCATTTAGAAGCTCTGCCCAATTTGCGAAGCAGGCGGAAAGGAAGTACGGAAAGCTGGATGGGTATCCTGCTTTGTTTGTGAAGGAAAAATTGCAGAATGGTGCATTTGTACAAGCGGCCTACGTTCTCAGGGGGCCGCATTATTATGTGCTGGCGCAGCGTAGCAAAACGGCTGCTGCTAAGGCTTCGCAATTTTTCCAGTCTGTACGATGGCTGCCTTTTTTATACGAGCCCCCTCAGTTATATGAAGATAGTTTCCTGCTACTGCAGGCGCACACGCCCGTGCGGCCAGTGTTGGATAACGGTATAAGAAGCATCATTGAAAAAACATTACAAGATGCCAGTAATGGCAATAATCCCGCAGGGTATGTGAGCTATTGGAAAAACCGTCGCAATGCGGTTTTTCAAAGCAAATCAACTGGAGAAATGGTCTCCATAATTCTGCAGGAATTTCCCGCCTATTATTACATCCGGGATTCGGCTAAATGGTGGCAGGATAGGATTGATAATCTCCTGGGTGAAAAAGATATGGTATTGCATTCTAAAAAATGGATCAGCACAAAAGATACTGCTTTAGGCTGGCAATTGCTGGTAAGAGACACCGGATCTTCCCGCCAGGTAGAAAGGCTGATTTTGCGCAAAGGCAAATATCAGTTTCTAGTGACTGCGCTCAGCGATACCATGAGTGGCCCCAGTAGTTTTATAACAGGCATGTTACAAAGTGCTGGCCCTTCTCCCAAAGTAGCTGAGGAGGATATGTATGCCAGTAAATTACCGTTGTTTTTCTCTGATCTTTTTAGTGCAGATAGCGCCAGCAAAGCCCGTGCGAGACAAGCCATAGAAAATGTGTATTATGGCCGCGGTGGCGCAGCAATGTTATACGATGCTATCAAACGTTTGAGTATTACCGAAAACAATTATTTTAGCTCCAAAGCGAGTCTCATTGCAGAGCTGGGCAATATTAAAGATTCGATGCCTGCAGAAGTTCCGGGTTATCTCAAAGAGATCTATTGGCACACTGCAGATACCAGTTTTTTTCAAAATGAAGCACTGCTTGCATTGGCAAGCTTACATCATGCAGCGGCTGCCCATACGCTCAGGGAAATCATTATGCAGGATCCCCCGGTATTTGAGAATGAACCTGCCGGCCAGGCTTTTTTTGATGACCTGGCAGATAGTGCCGCACTGGCTAAAATATTTTTNNTACCTTCCGGCAATATTGGTGGATGCAAAAGTAGCCTGGAAAAAGCAGCAGGCCCGGGAAGAGAAAATGATGGAACAGGAGAATAAAAAAGCGTTTGCAGATAAAGTCGACCAGCTTGACGCTGATGATTATACTGGCGATATGTTGTACACTTATACCCTGAATGACTATGCCGTATTGCTCATGCCTTTTTATGCAACGCATAAAGATGTGCCCCTGTTTTTTACCCGACTGTTACAAAGCAGGAATGATGTAGTGCGCCGTAATGCCGTAGTGCTCATGCTGCGAAACAACAAAGCGGTGGCAGACAGTACGCTTCTTCAATTGGCCTTGAATGATAAACAGCGGGGTGCTTTATTTTCATCCCTTGAAGAAATAGGCCGGCTGGATAAATTTCCAACATCTGCCAGAACGCAATTGCTGCTGGCCCGCAGTTACCTGGTCATGAGTAATCGGCAAATAAAGATTGATACGATTGTTTTCCTGAATAAGCGGGTTGTGAGCATTAAAGAAAAGTCGGGCTTATTGTATTGTTTTAAATACCGGGAAAATAAATCCGAAGATTGGAAAATTGGCTTCAGCGGTTTACAGCCTCTTGATGAAAATGTTGCTGGCAGTGCAGAGGACCTGGTTGAACTAACGGGTAAGAAGCTGGATGAAGGCAGCCCGGTAAATGATCAATTGGATAATGCCCTACGCCGGTATCTTTTTTCAAAATATGCAAGTGGTCAGAAGTTTTATGACCAGGATGACCGCCGCAGTTACCAGGAAATGATGGATTACTGATCAGGGAATAGCTGCTATTAATTGCCGGGTATAATCTTGCCGGGGGTGGTGCATGATTTCATCGGCAGTGCCGGTTTCTACAATTTTTCCTTTATGCATTACTAAAATACGATCGCTGATATAATGCACGACTGATAGATCATGTGAAATAAAGATTGCCGTAAAATGGTATTGCGATTTCAAGGTATTTATGAGATTAAGTACCTGCGCCTGCACACTTACATCGAGCGCTGAAACACTCTCATCAAAAATTAAAAATGAAGGTTTTAATGCGAGGGCCCTTGCGATACAAATACGCTGCCGCTGCCCGCCACTGAACTGGTGCGGATAGCGATTGTAAGCTTCGGCTGTCATATTCACCTGCTGCAGCAGATCGGCTACAATTTCTCTTCTTTCTTTTTTATTGCTGCCTATGCCATGTACTTTAAGGGGTTCCAGTATGGCTTCCCCAATGCTCAGGCGTGGATTGAGTGAGCCATAAGGATCCTGGAAAACAATTTGTAAATCTTTGCGCACCTTGCTCATGGCTGCCGGGGAGAGGTTCTGTATTTCTTTTCCATCCAGGATTATTTTACCGGCGGTGGGTTCTACCAATTGTAGAATAGCACGCCCTAGTGTGGTTTTGCCACAACCACTTTCTCCAACAAGGCCAAGGGTTTCGCCCTGGAATACGGTAAAACTCACATCATCCACCGCCCGGGACCAGGCCGTTGTTTTACCAAAGATATTTTTCGCCACAGCATACTGCACCACTAAATGCCGCACTTCTAATACGGGCTCGTCCATTTGTATAGTTGCTGCCGGTAGCAGATCTTCCACTGCTTTATTTTCTACCAGGAAATCATCTACAATGCGCAGCCGCTTTCCTTTGCTTTGGATAGTGGGGCGGCAAGCGAGCAATGCACGGGTATAGGGGTGCACCGGGTGATCAATAACTGCCGCAGTTTTTCCCTTTTCTACGATTACACCTTTTTGCATTACAATAACTTCATCTGCAAATGCTTTTACAAGCGCAAGGTCGTGGGTAATAAATAGCACGGCAAGGTCGTGGCTTTTCTGCAGTGCTTTCAGCAGTTCTACAATACTCTTCTGCACCCGCACATCTAAGGCCGTGGTGGGTTCATCCGCAATGAGCAATAACGGATCGCAGGCCATTGCCATTGCAATCATCACCCTTTGTTTCTGGCCGCCACTTATTTCATGAGGATAACGTTTAAGAATAGCCGTAGGATTGGCTAGTTGTACATCTGCAAAAAGCTGAAGCGTTTTTTCTTTTGCCTGCTTGCGGTTCATTTTTTTGTGCAGCACCAGGGATTCCATTACCTGTTGTCCGCAGCGCATTACAGGATTGAGCGAGGTCATGGGTTCCTGGAAAATCATGGCAATACTATTTCCTCTTAAGTTTTGCATNNTCTGAGAAGGTAACAGGCGCAGGAGAGAAAGTGCCGTTACAGATTTGCCAGAGCCACTTTCTCCCACAATGGCAGTGAGCATACCCCGCTTCAATGAAAAGGAAATATCATGCACCACTTCCACATCTTTGCCGTTTTCTTTAAAGCCAATGCAAAGGTTAGATACCTGCAGCAGTTCGGGGCTTTGTTCATCTGCAATGTGCTGCGGCATAGGCGGGCCTTATTTCCGGGAGTGATTAAAATTTAAGGTGACGCACGGTGAGGCCGTCGTTCATGAGTTGTTTCAAAGAATCAATGCCAATGTGAAGGTGATTTTCTACAAACTGTGCCGTTACACTTTGATCGCTTTTTTCTGTCTTTACACCTTCGGGCACCATTGGACTATCGCTTACAAGCAACAAAGCACCGGTAGGAATTTTGTTGTAGAAACCCACGGTAAAGATGGTTGCGGTTTCCATATCAATGGCATAAGCCCGCACCTGGGTGAGATAATTTTTAAAGACTTCATCATGCTCCCATACCCGGCGATTGGTGGTATAACACACGCCCGTCCAGTAATCACATTCATAATCCCGAATGGTGGTACTAATGGCTTTTTGCAATGCAAATGCAGGCAGGGCAGGCACTTCAGCCGGGAAGTAGTCATTGCTGGTACCTTCTCCTCTTATCGCAGCAATGGGTAAGATGAGGTCACCGAGTTTGTTGCGCTTTTTCAAGCCCCCGCATTTACCTAAAAATAAAACAGCCTCGGGGTCAATTGCTGTAAGTAAGTCCATGATAGTGGCTGCGCCAGGGCTGCCCATACCAAAGTTGATGATGGTAATATTATTTGCTGTAGCACATTGCATGGGTCGGTCAAGGCCCACAATAGGCACATTGTTCCAGTTTGCAAACATGGTTACATAATTTGAAAAATTAGTGAGCAGGATGTACTCGCCAAAATTGGCTAGTTTTTCTCCCGTGTATCTCGGCAGCCAGTTCTCTACAATCTCTTCTCTTGATTTCATCGTCAAAAAATTTTAATAGCAATAAAATTACTGAATGTTTTTCATGAATTGGTGAAGCGGTTAGGCTTGCCCTTTTTTAAAGGCGTTTCTTTTATAAGGTGGTCCTCATCCAGGTAAGTATATTTTCCGTCAATTTTCTTTCTCACCTTTGCGTATGATCAGGATTAATTACCCGGAGCAAAAGCCAGCTATACGAACACAGCAGGGAAAAGAGCAGGTGTTTTGCATTGTGCGCAGGAAATGGATTTTGCTTACGCCGGAGGAATGGGTGCGGCAGAATATTTTACGCTATATGCATGTGGTGATGCAATATCCATTATCTCTCATTGCGGTGGAAAAACAAATTCAATTGGGCGAGTTAAAAAAACGATTTGATATTGTGGTATTCCGGCATGAAGTGCCCTATATCCTGGTAGAATGCAAAGAGATGAATGTACCGGTTTCCATAAAAACACTTGAGCAGGTGCTGCGCTACAATATTGAGCTACAAGCAGCATGTTTTTTTCTTACCAATGGTACCCACTGTTTCGGCTTCGCCAAAAAGGGAAACGAAGTGCTGGAACTCTCTGCGTTTCCTGGCTTTGATGAGGAAACATAATATGGATGCCAATGCTGCAATACCCAGGCATCTTTTGCACGAACTTCTGCCAACTTTTTAAATAGTCCATTGGTCATGCACAACTGCCACAAGTTTATATCCATTAGCTTCCGGCATAAATACCAGGCGCAGGCTCTTCCAATCCATACCCTCATACTGTTTATCGAAACCCGTGAAATGGGCTTCTACAAAATGGCTGCCCGGGTAAATAGCGGAAACGTTATGCAAAGAATTGCCGCTGCCTATTCTTTCATCAACAGAAAATTTTTCTGCCTGCAGAAAGTCAGCGTCATACACAAACTTTTTAAAATAGTCCGTCAGGCTCAGGTTGATGGGTAGGCCGCTACCGTCATAATTGCCCCAGTTTAGTGTCTTGTTATTGCCTGATAGCGTGAGCAAACTGCTTTTGTTCAGCACCTGGTTATGCGCAGTATCGAGATGAGCATAAGGTGAAAAGAGAATACTGCCTTTAGTACCTGTAAAAGCAGCAAGCGCAACGAAGTCCCGCTGCTTAATGGTTTGTAGAATTTTTTTTGCGAGGTGAAGGAGCACCGTATCCTCTGGAATTTTGGTGGCTATGGTATCTGCTTGTATTTTGGAAGCAGTGTCTGGAAGAGTTGTTTGATTTTGCGGCTGCTGAGTATTGCAGGAGAAGACTATCCATGAAAGGA
>DGQO01000076.1:8383-15677 GCA_002400445.1 Chitinophagaceae bacterium UBA4412 | reverse complement strand
GTGGCTTTGCTGCCGATAAAAGAATACTTCATCATTTGCTGTACCTGCGGATGCTGCATAAATTCCCGGAGGTCTTCTGTTATTGTGGTGGGCGCCTGCATGTAAGTGCGGTTGCCGGTAAAGATGCCAATGATCATTCTTATAAAACTGGTTGACATGTTTTCAGCTTCTTCATCTGTATCGGCAATAATAATATTTACGCCGGCCATTACATAAGGCATTGCCAAAGCAGTGGAGGATTTAAATTCATCCCTGTAAATCCGGAGCGCCGGGAATAGCTGTGTCGTTGCAAAATGGCTCGCAAAAGCATAGGGTAAACCTTTGGCTGCGGCAAGATGCGCACTGTCTGTACTGCTGCCTAATATATACATGGGTACTTCTGCGCCTTCTGCAATAGGTGCTCTTACTTTTGCCGTTTTATTTTCTGCACTAAAATAGGTTTCTATCTTTTTTATTTCCTGCGGAAAACTTTGTGCAGCCATCATGAAATCGGATCGGATTGCTCTTGCCGTTTCCTGGTCTGTACCGGGTGCCCTGCCTAAACCCAGGTCAATTCTGTTTGGGTAAAGAGCGGCCAATGTGCCGAATTGCTCTGCAATAATGAGCGGTGAATGATTAGGCAACATAATGCCGCCGCTGCCCACCCTGATATTTTTTGTGCCTTGAGCCACATAGCCTATCAATATGGAAGTGGCGCTGCTGCCAATACTTTCTGCATTATGATGCTCTGCAAGCCAGTAGCGTGTATAGCCTAAAGCTTCGGCATTTTGTGCTAATTGCAATGCGTGGGCAAAGGTTTGCTGCAGGCTGCTTCCTTGCGCCACAATAGCCAGATCAAGTATAGAAAAACGGATATTTTTTTTAGTCAATGTATGTTCATTTGGTAGCTTATCTCACAGGCGCCTGCAGGCTTTCTTTTCCACATCATCATCCATAAAATATTGCTGTTATTAAACGGCAAATATCTGCAATCTTTACTTGTGCACTTTACCAAAACAGCAACACTTGATGTTAAACTTATTGCGGGAGGCTTGCTGCTTCCTTTTGGGCTATTAACCTTATGCCCCGATGGGGCTGTTTGTATCGCTCCCATGGAGCTTTAGGTAAATGATGGTTTGCTTATGCTATTAACCTTATGCCCGATGGGGCTGTTTATTAAAATTTGAATTGTTCTTGATACATTTTCAATTGCCCGGTTATTGTATCGCTCCTATAGAGCTTGGAGAGATTGACGGTTTGCTTGTGCTATTAACCTTATGCCCTCATGGGGCTGCTTGTAGCTTAAACTCATAAAAAATCCCCGGCAGGCCGGGGATGAAAATCTGTTATAACGAAAGCGGAATTTTATGGAAAAATGCCCAATTCTGCATAGCTCGTTGCCACCTTATTAATAGCACTCACATAAGCGGCTGTACGCATATCCGGTATGTCCGGGTGATTCTGCCAGATGGCCACGATCTCTCTCGTTGCGGTAATCATGGTTTCTTCCAGGCCACTGTGTACCAGTTCAATTTCTTCTGCCCCATGTTGAATGAGTTTACGATCTGCTTCGTTCACTTTTTTGCCTGTGAGACTCTCCATTTGGCTCAGGATATGGGTGTTCATGTTTTCTGTAAATCGTTTTTCCAAACGACCGTAGCGTACATGACTCAGGTTTTTTAACCACTCAAAATAACTTACAGTAACACCACCAGCATTGAGGTACATATCCGGAACACAAAGAATTCCACGACGAATAAACTCCTCATCAGCTTCCGGCGTACAAGGGCCGTTAGCCGCTTCACCAATCACTTTTGCTTTAATTCTTGGCGCATTTTCTCCATTAATTACGTTCTCCAGTGCGGCGGGAATAAGGATATCGCAATCCAACTCCAGCGCTTCAGCAGTGTTTTCAATATTGGTGGCGCCCGGAAAATTAAGGATAGAACCCGTGCTCTTCCTATGCTGGAATACTTCTTCTTCGTTTAATCCTTCGGCATTAAAAATAGCACCTTCGTATTCTGCAAGGGCAATCACCAAAGCACCAGCTTCTCTGAAAAATTTAGCGGTATGATATCCCACATTTCCAATTCCCTGTACGATAACTCTTTTGCCTACAATGCCAGTTGTAAGACCTTGCTTCTTCATTACATCAGGCATATTGCACACTTCCCTGATGCCGAAGAAAACACCCAGGCCAGTGGCTTCTTTGCGGCCACGCACACCACCTTGGGTAATGGGCTTACCGGTTACACAGCCTGCTGCATCAATATCGCCGGGTTTGAGAGAAGCATAAGTATCTACGATCCAGCTCATTTCTCTTTCACCTGTTCCGTAGTCGGGCGCCGGAACGTCGATACCGGGGCCAATGAAATTTTTCTTTACCAGTTCAGCAGTGTAGCGGCGGGTAATTTTTTCAAGCTCGTAAGCACTATAATTCCTGGGGTTAATTTTAATACCACCTTTAGCACCGCCAAAGGGTACATTTACAATCGCACATTTATAGGTCATCAATGCAGCCAGTGCCATTACTTCATCCTGGTTCACTTCATCGCTAAAGCGGATACCGCCCTTGCATGGTGATTTGTGCTGGCTGTGTTGCACACGATAAGCTTCAATCACTTCTATTTCTCCACTATCTAATTTTACGGGAAAGCGCATTTGGTACACGCTATTACATGCTTTGATTTGCTCAAGAATACCTGGATCAAACCTGGTAAAAGCGGCTGCTTTGTTAAAGCTTCTTTCTACGCTTTGAAAAAAGCTGTACGGCTGTTGTGACATATGGGTTTATTTATGGTTATTAAAAAGGGCAAGCCCTTGCAATCATGGTTGTTACTTAAGGTGGGAAGGAGATTCTTTCTCCAGTTTTCTCAATTTATAATCTACACTCACCACATATAAAATGAGGCCGATAAGGATGGTAAGGCATACCGCTACAACAATGTAGATTTTTCCATCCCGGCGCATATCATCTGCCATTTCTACATTCTGTGCAAAAGAGGCCAGCGGCAGGATAACCGTTAAAGTGAGTAGTGTGACCAGGCGTGTAAATTTGCCGGAAAAATAAAGTTTCATAAAATGATTTTGGAGAAGTTTATAAGAGTGATTTATCCCGCAGCAAGTCAATCCTTATTTTAAGTGTAGTAATCCAAACGCCCAGTAAAGTCCAGCCAATTACTGCAGGGTAAAATACCATCCGCATACTGGCATCCATATCATTTCGATTGAGTGCGGGGTTCCCGGTATCGCTGCCGGGAGAGCCGGGATGCAGGCTGCCTACCAGCCTTGGTATAATCCAAATGCTGGGAAAAAGCATAGCAAAAGCAAAAATATTATACACGGCACTCACCCTTGCTCTTTTATCCATGTCTTCAAATGAACCTCTTAATACAAAGTATGCCCCGTAAATCAATACGGCTATGGCAGCGCCGATTAGTTTTGGTTCTTTTAAAACACTCCCGAGGCTCTGGCTCTGATCTGTGATCCAGGTAACGGATACCCATAGCACACCCGTAGTATAACCAAGCAGGCCAAACAAAGTGCCGGTGGCAGCAAAATGTTTTGCGTAGAGGTCGTATTTATAGTTTGTGCTGCCCAGGTATTTAATGCTATATACAAAACTGATGATGAAGAGAATCATCATGCCGAACCACATACACACATGGAAGTACAGGTTACGAATCGTTTCATTCAGGATGGGAAGGCGTGGTACCTCCAGTAAAAATCCGGCAACAATGGTGTAAACCAGGAGTAGAACTGCTAATATTTTCCACCAACTTTTATTCAAAATAGTAGAAGTTTTGTTTTGTGCCGCAAAGTTATGGTAAAGGCTATGATATAAAAATGATTATACTCAAGCTGTGGCGCTTTTTTTACTAAAAAGGAAAACTAATCATGTTCCTTATCGCCAAATCAGTCCTTCCATAAAAAAGGAAATAGTATGACGGACATAGCAATTACAAGTATATCTAACAGTGCAATCAGCCCAAAAATTTGCAAAATAGCGCCTTGCCGGAAGGCCTCACCAAAAGCCATCTTACTTAGCTGCATCAGCAGCAATAAAATGGGGAGAATTACTGGGAAACCAAGGATGGCAATGAGGGCTGCATTTTGCTGCGCCCGTGCGGCAATAGCACTCATCAATGTAAACACAAGGCTGATGCTCGTTCCGCCAAGCAATACAATGGCAATAAAACGAGGTACCTCGCTCACGGGGTTTTCTAAAAACATAAAGAAAAGCAGGAGGCTCACCATGCTCATAATGGCCATGAGCAAAACATTAAATAATAATTTGGCAATGATAAATTCTGCAGGGGAGGCCAGCGAATAAAAGTACAGCATGCGACCACGATTTTCCTGCAGAAAGCTTTTGGCCACTGTATTTACACATACAAAAAGCTGGATCACCCAGAATAAACTATTCCAGGTATTTGCCTCCGGGCTGCCGGGCATAGAAAGATACAAAACAAAAATGGTGGAAGCTATGTACAGCAGGATACCGTAAAAAGTATGCTTCTGCCTTAGCTCCAGCATTACATCTTTTTTAAATAAAGTAAGTATCCTTGAAAACATAGCTATGAATAATACTTAGGGTTTTTCTGCTGCGCAAATACGGCAGCGAGGTTCGTAAATATCTTTCTCGCCCAGGAGCACCTGGCCTGCATCGGCAGTTTTGCGATAAGAGATATTGGCAATATTCCCGCACTTCACACAAATGGCATGCAGCTTTGTAATATAATCTGCCTTGGCCAGTAGGTGGGGCATTTGCCCAAATGGATTGCCCAGGTAATCCATATCGAGCCCGGCTACAATCACCCTGATGCCTCTTGTGGCAAGGATCTCACACACATTCCCAATCTCCGCATCAAAAAATTGGGCTTCATCTATGCCCACTACATCCACATCCTGCGCCAGCAATAAAATAGATTGCGAACTTTCTACGGGCGTACTTAAAATGACATTGGTATCATGGCTCACAATATTGAGTTTATCATACCTCGTATCAAATGCAGGCTTGAAGATTTCAACTTTGAGATTAGCAATTTTTACCCGCTTCAGCCGGCGAATTAATTCTTCTGTTTTTCCGCTGAACATGCTGCCACATATCACTTCTATCCATCCTCTTCGCTCGCCTTTTAAGCTGGGTTCAATAAACATTTAGAGCACCTTTTTAAAATACAGTTAGTAACTTTAACCAATTGCTGCAAAGATTACAGTTTCTGCTCATAGGGCAAAACTAATTTTGATGGCCAATAATATAAACCGGATAATTTGTAAGTATGGATCGGGTGCACACCCTCGCAAAAAAATTACAGGAGCAAATTGCTCAAAATGCTTCACTGGAAAAGTTGCTCGTTACTGTAAGCATGCTTCAAAGCGAATTACAGCATAAGAAACTTACCCAGCCTGCCCCGGTACAGGAGTCTTCTGTTACTATTGATATTGCCCTTTCTAAAAATGCTGCGCCCACTGAGCAGGAAATGCCGGGAGAAAAAACGATAGAAGTGCTGCAGGTAGACGAAGCGGAACTTGAAGCAGAATTAGAGGAGATTAAGCGGAACGCAGAAGTAAAGACAAACTTAGGTGCTCATAATAAGCCGAATATTCATTTTGATCCTATTGAAGACATACCCACTTTAACCCACCAGGAACCATCAACAGGAGCCACGGCCTGGCCCATACCGGCTTCAACGCTGCCAGTAGCAGCCTCTCCGGAAAAACCTGCAGAGTCCACCAGCACCGAACTTCACCAGAAACTGGCTACAGACCAAAGTAGCTCGCTCAATGATCGCCTAAAGCAATCTCACATGGAACTGGGCGATGCACTGGTAGAACAACCCATCCGGGATCTTAAAAAAGCCATTGGTGTAAATGATCGTTTTGTTTTTATCAATGATCTATTCCGGGGTGATGAAGTGATGTATGAACGCAGTATAAAAACGATCAACAGTTTTTCTATTTATCCTGAAGCGGAGTATTGGATAAAGCGGGAACTAAAATTAAAAATTGGTTGGGACGACAGGCACCCGGTGGTTCGGCAGTTCGATCAGTTAATCAAAAGACGGTTCTCTGCCACATAATTTACAATTTTTGCTGTGGCGCCTTGTTGCGCCTTTACATAGGCAGCAGCGGCTTCACCAGCCTCTTTCAATTTTTCATCATTCGCAAACAGATCGTCAAGGGTGCTTTCAAGTTCGATCGCATTTTCTACACTAAAGGCGGCTCCATTATCTACGAGGCTCACTGCTTCTGAAAATTTTTCATATACAGGGCCAAAAACAACCGGCTTGCCAAATACGGCAGCTTCCAGCGTATTGTGAATGCCGCTGCTGTTAAACCCACCTCCGATATAAGTGATATCAGCAAACTTATACAGCCTACTCAAAATACCTATGCAATCAATGAACAGCACATTGCTTTCTATAGAAAATTCTTTTGCGGCTTCGCTGTATAAGAAGGCATTCGGAAAATCTTCTTTCATTTCTGCAATACGCTCCGGGCTCACTTCATGCGGGGCAAAAATAAACCTGTACTCAGGGTGAATTCTTACATAGTGAATAAAAAGCGCCTCGTCATCTTCCCAGGAACTCCCCACCACAATTACCCTGTGCCCCAGGCAAAAGTTGGAGAGAAACGCAGCGGGAGACTGCCATTGGTCTGATATTGCGCTCACCCTGTCAAAGCGGGTATCTCCCGCAAGTATTACTTTATGCCGCACGCCAATGCTTTGAAGTAAGGCCAGCGAGCGCTCATCCTGCACAAAGAGCTGCGTGAAAAAGCCCAGCATTCTTCTCCAGAATTTACCATACCAATTGAAAAATGGCTGGTCGGGCCGAAAAATGCCAGAAACAAGTAAGAGCGGTATATTTCGCCTGTAAAGTGTTCTCAGAAAATAGTACCAGTATTCATATTTTACCCAAAGCGCAAGAGAAGGTTGCGCAATGCGGATAAACTGGCTGGCGTGATGCGGCGCATCCATGGGCAAATAACTAATGAAATGGGCACCTGCATAATTCTTTCGCACTTCATAGCCGCTGGGCGAAAAAAAAGTGAGCAGTATTTTGTGTGTTGGATAATCAACAGCCATTTTTTCCAGCAATGGCCTTCCTTGTTCAAACTCGCCGAGACTGGCACAATGCATCCAGATAACGCCCGTGCCTTCTGGTAAAGTTTTTCGCCATGCCTTCAATTCCCGGCGCCAGTGCATCCTGCCTTTTACCCACAACTTTGCTTTAGCATTCCAAAGGCTGGCAATGTGAATGCCCACATGATAGGCAAAACGAAAAAGCTGATAGAGGAAAATACCCAAAAC
>DGQO01000076.1:805-8262 GCA_002400445.1 Chitinophagaceae bacterium UBA4412 | reverse complement strand
AATCTTGCCACTTATCATGGGGCACGCCATGTGATTCCATGTGCCAATGGTACGGATGCATTGCAGATAGCCATGATGGCGCTGGGCCTGCAGCCTGGCGATGAAGTGATCACCCCTTCGTTTACTTACATCGCTACAGTAGAAGTAGCAGCCTTGCTTCATATCAAACCTGTTTTTGTAGAAGTAAATAAGGATACTTTTTGCATTGACCCCGTGGCCATTGAAAAAGCCATCACGCCAAAAACAAAAGCAATTGTGCCGGTTCATTTATATGGGCAGGCAGCTGATATGGATGCCATTATGGACATTGCCCGCCGGCATAAGTTATTTGTAATTGAAGACAATGCGCAGGCTATCGGAAATGTATATACGCAGGCAAATGGTACAAAAATAAAAACTGGTATCATTGGCCATATTGGCTGCACTTCGTTTTATCCTTCAAAAAATTTGGGAGCCTATGGAGATGGCGGTGCCATGATGACCAATGATGATGCCCTGGCAGATAAACTGCGCATGATTGCCTCTCATGGCCAAAGCGCCCGGTACTACCATGATGTGGTAGGCTGCAATTCCCGGCTGGATGCAATCCAGGCAGCTATACTGGATATTAAACTGCGGCACCTGGATGCGTATATTGATGCCCGCCGTAAAGCAGCGGATTATTATGACGCAGGCTTTGCCGGAAACCCAAAGATCAGTACGCCTTATCGTGCAGCCAACAACAGGCACGTTTTTCATCAATATACCCTTACGCTGCACGATTCAGGCCGCAATGCGCTCAATGAATACCTGGCTAAGGAAGGCGTGCCTTCCATGATTTATTATCCTGTGCCTGCGCATCGTCAAAAAATGTTTGATGAATTTGGGGGCAGCAGTTATGATTTGCCGGTTACAGACTGGCTCACCGAAAGGGTAATTTCCCTGCCTATTCATACGGAGCTTGATGAAGAGCAGCAGGATTTTATTATCCGGAAAGTTTTAGCATTCGTTCAATAATTTAATTCCATTAAACTAACCAAAACATTATGAAGATTGCAGTTGTAGGTACAGGTTATGTTGGCCTTGTTACAGGTACTTGTTTTGCAGAAACGGGGAACAATGTGACCTGCGTTGATATTGACCAGGTAAAAATTGATAAACTTAATTCAGGTCATATTACTATTTACGAGCCCGGCCTGGAAAAATTATTTATTCGTAACCAAAAGGAAGGCCGGCTGCATTTTACAAATAACCTTGCCGATGCCATTACAGACGCTGAAGTAATTTTCCTCGCCCTGCCCACACCCCCCGGCGAAGATGGAAGCGCAGACCTCAAATATATATTGGGCGTAGCTGCAGATCTTGGGAGGCTCATTAAACCCGGTGATTACAAAGTGATTATTGATAAAAGTACAGTGCCTGTAGGTACCGCGGAGAAAGTGAGGGAGGCTGTGCATGCTACGGCCAAATGTGATCTTAATTCCTGCTTTGACATTGTGAGCAACCCGGAATTTTTACGGGAAGGTGTAGCCGTAGATGATTTTATGAAACCAGACAGGGTAGTTATTGGTACAAACTCTGAAAAAGCAATAAAGATTTTACATGAATTGTATGCACCTTTTGTTCGCCAGGGCAATCCATTAATCTTTATGGATGAGCGCTCTGCAGAACTAACGAAGTATGCAGCCAACGCATTCCTGGCGGTGAAGATTAGTTTCATGAATGAGATAGCACAGCTCTGCGAAAAATTGGGAGCCGATGTGGATATGGTGCGCAAAGGTATTGGCTCGGATGAACGCATTGGGCGTCGTTTCTTATTTCCGGGCATTGGATACGGCGGAAGTTGTTTTCCCAAAGATGTGCAGGCATTATCTAAATCTGCCCATGAAGTACAATACGAGTTCCAGATTTTAGATGCCGTGATGGAAGTGAATGAAAAACAAAAACTGCACCTGTTACCCAAAATAGAAACCTACTTTGCGAACGATATTAAAGGCAAACATTTTGCTTTGTGGGGCCTCGCTTTTAAACCTAACACAGACGACATCAGGGAAGCGCCGGCTTTATATATCATTAAAGCCCTGCTTGAAGCAGGTGCAACCGTAGCAGCATTTGATCCTGAGGCCATGCCAAATGTGAAACAACTGCTGGGTGATCAGATAAGTTTTGCGCATAACCAATACGAGGCGCTGGAAAATGCGGATGCACTTATTATTGCTACGGAGTGGAACGAGTTTCGCACACCTGATTTTGAAAAGATAACTGCCTCACTTAAAAATAAAGTGATTTTTGACGGGCGAAATTTATTTACGCTTGAGCAAATGGAACAAATGGGTTATCATTATGAAAGCGTAGGCCGCCGGAAAATTTCCCTTTAAATTAAAAACGCAGCAATGGAATCAAACACATCAACAACTTCGAAACGCAAGCGGGTATTGATTACCGGCGCAGCAGGTTTTCTTGGATCACATTTATGCGATCGTTTCATAAAGGAAGGCTACGACGTAATTGGGATGGATAACCTTATTACAGGTGATTTAAAAAATATTGAGCATCTTTTTAAACTGCCCAATTTTGAGTTTTATCATCATGATGTGTCCAAGTTTATTCATGTAACCGGCCACCTCGATTATATTCTTCACTTTGCTTCTCCGGCCAGCCCCATTGACTATCTAAAAATACCCATTCAAACGCTTAAAGTGGGTTCGCTGGGCACACATAATTGCCTCGGTCTTGCCAAAGCAAAACAAGCGAGAATTTTAGTGGCTAGTACAAGCGAGGTTTATGGAGATCCCTTAGTGCATCCGCAAACGGAAGATTACTGGGGCAATGTAAATCCTATTGGGCCAAGGGGCGTATATGATGAAGCCAAAAGATTCCAGGAAGCCATCACAATGGCTTATCATACTTTTCACCAGGTGGAAACCAGGATCGTAAGAATTTTTAATACTTATGGTCCACGAATGCGGCTAAATGATGGTCGTGCGCTGCCTGCATTCATTGGCCAGGCACTCCGGGGCGAAGATCTTACCGTTTTTGGCGATGGTAGCCAAACGAGAAGTTTCTGTTATGTAGATGATTTAATCGAAGGAATTTATCGCTTGCTCATGAGTGATTATGCTTATCCTGTAAACGTGGGTAACCCGGATGAGATTTCACTTAGAGATTTTGCAGAAGAGATTATTAAACTTACTGGCACCAGCCAGAAGATTACTTATAAACCTTTACCGGCAGACGATCCAAAGCAACGTCAGCCAGATATTACCAAAGCAAAAGCACTTTTACAATGGACGCCAAAAGTGAGCAGGGCAGAAGGGCTGCGCATTACCTACGATTATTTTAAAAGCCTGCCTAAAGAAGAATTGCATAAAATGCCGAAAGAGTTCAAATAATTTTATTCAAACAAACCTCACTTCTACATCAACCATGTACCAGGATTTAATTGATAAGAAAAAAAAGCTGGCCGTAATTGGTTTGGGTTATGTCGGGCTGCCCATTGCACTGGAGTTTGCGAAAAAGATTAGTGTAATTGGTTTTGATATTAATGAAGAGCGGGTGCAAATGATGCGCAACAAAATAGATCCCAGCCAGGAATTGGAAAGCGCTGCTTTTGAGGATTGCGATATCGAGTTTACCAGCGATCTTGATGTATTGCGTGCAGCAAATTTTTTCATCGTTGCCGTGCCCACTCCCGTAGATGAATACAACGTACCTGATTTAAAACCTGTACAACGGGCAAGTGAAACCATTGGAAGAGTGATAAAGTCCGGGGATTATGTGGTGTATGAGAGTACGGTTTATCCCGGCTGTACTGAGGAAGATTGTGTGCCCATCATCAAGCAATTATCCGGGCTGGAAATGACCAAAGATTACAAGATTGGTTATTCACCGGAACGCATCAATCCGGGAGATAAGGAACATACGATCTCTACCATTGTAAAAGTGGTGAGCGGTTGCTGTGCAGAAAGTTTAAATACAATTGCACAAGTGTATGAACTTGTCGTAAAAGCCGGCGTGCACAGGGCTTCCAGTATTAAGGTAGCCGAGGCTGCAAAGATCATTGAGAATACACAGCGGGATTTGAATATCGCTTTGATGAATGAACTTTCCATCATCTTTGATAAGATGGACATTAACACTTATGAAGTGCTTGAAGCTGCCGGCACCAAGTGGAATTTTCTAAAATTTCAGCCAGGATTGGTAGGAGGTCACTGTATTGGTGTAGACCCTTACTACCTCACTTACAAATCAAATCAATTGGGATATGAGAGCCAGGTGATTCTTGCCGGCCGGGTAATTAATGATGCTATGGCCGGCTATGTGGCTAAGAAAGTATTGCAGCACATCATTAAATCTGATGGAAATGTAAAGCAGGCAAAAGTGCTGGTGATGGGTGCTACTTTTAAAGAAAACGTAAGTGATATCCGCAACAGCAAAGTGGCAGACGTCGTTAAAGAATTAAAGACCTATTCTCTTAATGTGGATGTAACAGACCCGCACGCAGATAGCAATGAACTTTTGCATGAATATGGCTTTGGCCTTGTGCAAGATATTGCCAGTGATTATGATGCCATTATTGTAACGGTCCCCCACGATAGCTACAAAGCATTAGATGATGCCTACTTTGCGGCCATCACTAAAGAAAAGGCACTGCTTGCCGATCTCAAAGGCATCTATAGAAACAAAATACAAAGCCGGAAATACTGGAGTTTATAGAGCTGCATACAGCCCATCATCTCTTCAGCCTTCCTTAAGAAACATGGAAAAATTTCACAGCATTCCCTTGTCTTCCTCCTCGTTTTTAATAACGGGTGGCGCTGGCTTTATTGGCAGCCATATTGCAGAATACCTTTTGCAAAATGGAGCGGCTAAAGTGAAGGTGCTTGATAATTTAGTCAATGGCTTTAAAAGCAACCTGGCTATCCTGCAGCAATATGCTGCTTTTGAATTTATAGAAGGCGATATCCGCCATAAAGAAACATGCGATCTTGCCTGCAGGAATATAGATTTTGTGAGTCACCAGGCAGCACTTGGTTCTGTGCCACGCAGTATAAAAGAGCCCGTATATTTTAATGAAGTAAATGTGGGAGGTTTTACCAATATGCTAAAGGCTGCGGTAGACAACCAGGTAAAACAGTTTGTGTATGCATCTTCTTCTTCCGTGTATGGCGATGAGCCTACATTGCCTAAGAAAGAAGACAAGGTAGGTCGCTGCCTTTCTCCCTATGCTGCCACAAAAAAAACAAATGAATTGTATGCCCAGGTTTTTGCAGATGTGTATGGCCTGAAGATTATGGGCTTTCGTTACTTCAATATTTTTGGCCCCAGGCAAGATCCAGATGGGCCCTATGCAGCCGTAATTCCCTTGTTTGTAAAAGGAATATTGCAGGAGCAACCCGTTTATATCAATGGCGATGGTGATCAGACCCGTGATTTTACTTTTGTAGAAAACGCAGTGCAGGTAAATGTGAAAGGCATGCTTACGTCAAACGAGGAAGCTTTTGGTAAAGTGTATAATGTAGCTATTGGCGAGCGATTCACCGTAAATGAATTATACCAGGCCTGCAAAACGCAACTCGGCAGCCAGTGGGATGCCACTTACCGGGAAGCCCGTGCAGGCGATATCCGGGATTCACTGGCAGACATATCCCTGGCAAAAAATTTATTGGGCTACCAGCCCACTAAAAACTTTGCTGCCGGCCTCACGGAAACGATTGCTTATTTTAAAAAACTGTATGAAGCAGTGTAATTGTTCATCTTAAAAGCGAAATTTGCGCCCCGGAACTTTCCGGGATAACTTAGAAATATGCCTTTTATAAAAACTGAATTTCCTGGCCTGCTCATCTTTGAACCTAAAGTGTTTGAAGACAGCCGTGGTTATTTTTTCGAGAGCTATAATGAAAACACCTGCAAGGAAAACGATGTGCATATTCGGTTTGTGCAAGACAACCAGGCCCGCTCTTCCTATGGTGTAGTACGTGGATTGCATTACCAGTTAGACCCTCATGCGCAAACAAAATTTATCCGGGTGCTTAGTGGCGCTATCCTCGATGTGGTGGTAGATCTGCGTAAAGGATCACCCACTTTTGGCAAAACATATAGCCTTGAACTCTCTGCCGAAAATAAATTGCAATTGCTCGTTCCGCAGGGCTTTGCCCATGGCTATTCAGTACTTTCAGCAACCAGCGAAGTGTTTTACAAATGCGATACATTCTATAACAAGGAAGCAGAAGGCGGGGTTCTTTTTAACGATCCTGCCCTTGGTATTGATTGGAAAATACCGCAGGAGAAGCAAATCATTTCAGACAAAGACCTGGTGCATCCTGCATTTGAAAATTGTAAAAACAACTTTGAGTTCAAACCATGAGTACTGCAGTAAAAACNNGTTTTCCACAGTTCCGTTTTTTATTTACGGATATACAGGAACTCTCCATTACCGATGCAAAAGCAGTAGCATTATTTTTTGAGGATAATCCAATTGACCTGTGTATTAATTGTGCAGCTTATACTGCCGTAGATAAATCCGAAACCGAAAGAGATTTGGCACTGGCCATCAATGCTACTGCAACGGGTACACTTGCCGGCGCCTGCAAAAAGCATGGGGCTCATTTCATCCATATTTCTACAGATTATGTTTTTCCTGGTAATGCCAGCCGGCCTTACCTGCCTGCTGATGCAACAAGCCCGGTAAATTTTTATGGCGAATCAAAATTGCAGGGAGAACACATCGCTTTGCAACAAAATGCGGGTAGCATTATTGTAAGAACATCATGGGTGTACAGCAAGTATGGAAATAATTTTGTAAAAACGATGCTGCGCCTCATGAACGAAAGGGAAAGTCTTGGCGTGGTAGGTGATCAGTTTGGCTCACCCACTTATGCCGCCGATCTTGCTGCCGGCCTCATGCATCTTGTGGCGCAGGGTAACTTTATCCCGGGTGTTTATCATTATTGCAATGAAGGCATCATTAGTTGGTGCGATTTTGCTACGGCCATTGCGCAATTGAGCAACAGCTCCTGCAAAGTAAATGCAATTGATACTGCTGCTTATCCAACACCAGCCGCAAGGCCGGCTTACAGCGCTTTGGATACAACAAAATTTTCTGAAACATTTGGTGTAGCCATGAAACCCTGGAAAGAAAGTTTGAAAATCTGCCTGCAGGTTTTAAAGGCTTAATGTTTCAATGGCCGCTGTTTTATCATACCACCTTTAGTGTCTTTAACGGGTGTCATTACAATGAAGGTATTTTGTTCAATTTTTTCAATTTCTACATTCAGTCTGTTTAATTCCAACCGGGTAATTACTGTATAGATGATATCCACTTCCCTGGTTTCTCCCTTTTTACCATAACCACCTTTACCCGTGTACACCGTAACACCACGGCCCATTTTATTAATAATCATCTGCCTTATTTCTTCACTATGCGAGGATACAATGGTAACGCCGATATACTCCTCGATACCTTCAATAATAAAATC
>DGQO01000076.1:0-797 GCA_002400445.1 Chitinophagaceae bacterium UBA4412 | reverse complement strand
GCTAAGGAAAATGGCCAGTACTTCTGTACCATCAATCACCGCACCTCCTCTTACGGCCAGGCCGATGCCAGCACCCAAAAACACACCGCCAAATACGGCTACCAGCAGGTTATCATTCGTTACGTTTGGAAAATTTACAGTGGCCACCACAAGGGCAAGGCCGGCTATGGCAATAGCGGTTTTAATAGCAAATACCCTCCCTAAAATTTTATAGCCCAACAGTACAAACGGAATATTGATCGCAATGAGAAAAATATACAAAGGAGCACCCGTGAGCGCTGACATGAGCAGGGAGATGCCCGTGGCTCCGCCATCAATAAAACTATTGGTGAGCAGGAATCCTTTTAAGCCAAATGCCGCAGAAAAGATACCAGCCGTAATAAGCACAGCACCCTTTAGCTGCGATTTTAAACTTACAATCATTTCCCGGTAAGCTTTCGCAATCTGGTAGTCGGAATATTCTCCCATGGGATCAACCAGCATTCTCCGCTGTAAAAACCTCGTAAACTTCAAGGGCATTTTCCACAATCTCTTCATTACATGTTTCATTTTTTGAGCGGGTTTAAGATAACTATACTTTTTTATATCTCCCTTTCTTTATCGGTATTTTTGTAGCTAAACAAATATTGATTTGCAAATATTCCATCAAGAAAGTAGCATTATTGTTACTTGTAGTAACCGCCTTGCTCCCTGGCTGCAAAAAGATGCGGCCGAAGCAGGCTACACAAAAACAACTGTATTTAAGACGGGCATTAGCCTCCAGGGTAGCATGCAGGATTGCATTCGCTTAAACCTGA
>DGQO01000269.1 GCA_002400445.1 Chitinophagaceae bacterium UBA4412 | reverse complement strand
AACTGATGCGTTAAACATTAAGAGCAATATACTTTCTTACTTAAAAGTGAGGGGTTCTGCAGCAGAAGTAGGTAATGACACAGATCCTTATCAGCTCCTGCTTAATTATTCTCTGGAAGCATTCCAACCTTCTGATGCTTCTATTGGTGGGATAACCAATACCATCATACCTAACCCAGACCTTAAACCTACCCGTACGAAAAGTTTTGAATTGGGTACTGATATGCGTTTACTGAACGATAGAATCGGGCTGGAGTTTACTTATTATAATTCAGAATCAAGGGATCAGATCAATTACATTGATGTTCCGAGCTCTACAGGTTTTGCTAAGAAAATACTGAATGCAGGCACGGTGCAAAACCAGGGCGTTGAAATATTGCTCACTGGTAAAATCATTCAGCAAAAAAATCTTGCCTGGAATATCAGCATCAACGCAGCGCATAATAAAAATATCGTAAAGTCCCTGGCAGAAGGCGTTTCTTACCTCACGCTCTCAGATGCTCGCTGGCTTGGTATTTCTATTATTGCACAACCTGGCTTACCCTACGGAAGTATTATCGGGTACGATTACCAGCGTACAGCAGACGGGCAGGTCATTCTTGATCCGGCAAACCTTTCTCCCATGGTTACCGACGACAGGGTTCCTTTGGGTAAAGGCACCTGGGACTGGACCGGTGGCATCAGCAATAACATCCGGTTTAAGTCTTTTGCGCTTAATGCAGTGATAGATGTAAAACGAGGATCGGATTTATTTTCTATGACCAATCTATTTGCGGTAATCCGGGGCCAGCAGGATATTACACTGCAAGGCCGAAAAGAATGGATACAAAGCGAAGAAGAAAGGCAAGCTGCCGGCAAAACTATACAAGAGTGGACAGCAGCAGGAATGGTTAAAGGATATGTACCAAAAGGTGTTGTTCAAAATGGCACGGACGCCAATGGCAAACCGGTATATGAAGTGAATACAAAACCTGTAGATCCTAATGTGTACTGGGCTTCTTTTTATGGCGATAACAAAGGTGTAGCCACCCCGTTTATCTATGATGCCAGCTACATCAAGATGAGAGAACTTACGCTCATCTATACGCTGCCAGAGAGCATTGCTAATAAGATTAAAGCGGACCGCCTGAGCATTGGCATCATCAGCCGTAATCCTTTTATTATTCATAAAAAAGTACCAAACGTAGATCCGGATTCCAACTATAATAACGGCAACGGACAAGGTTTTGAATACGGATCGCTGCCGGGCCGCAGAAGCTGGGGAGTAAATCTGAACATCAAATTTTAAACTTTTTTAATCATCGTTTATGAAATATTTTAAAATAGGTCTGCTTCCTCTTATCATTTTCTTGCTTGCCTCCTGCAACAAGTTTGGGGATATGAATACAGACCCCACAAAATCATCAAAGCTCGATCCTTCCATAGAAGTAGCTTATGCACAGCAGCGCTTTTCCGGCAGTGTAAATGTGCGGGAAAGAGTGGGTCTCATCTTAACAGAACCGCTGGTGCAGCATCTTGGCGGAGGCTGGGCAAATCAATATGGCCAGTTTTACCAAAGAAACCAGGCCTATATGTCTGCGCTATGGGAAGACAACTATCCAAACGACGTAAAAAATATTGTAGATGCTGAATTGAGAAGCCGTAATACAGAAAATAAAAATCTGAATGCCATTGCCAGGGTAGTAAAAATCCTGGTATTTGAGCGCCTCACAGATCTTTATGGAGATATTCCTTACTTCCATGCTTCTGCTGGTTTTACAGAAACAGAACTATCTCCCTCCTTTGATAAGCAGGAAGATATTTACAAAGATTTTTTTATGCAGCTTGATACTGCGATGATGTTGTTTGCAACAGGAAAAGATAATCTTACTAATGATGTATTCTACAAAGGTGATATCTCCAAATGGAAAAAATTCACTTCCTCCCTGCGGGTGAGGCTGGCATTAAAAGCAGCCAGCCGGGATGCGATAATGGCAAAAGCACAGATTACCCGTGCTTTTGCGGATGGTGTAATGGAATCGAATGATGATATCTGCATGACCCGCCACGATGATAACCTGAATAATTATGCAACCTATACCGGTAATGGCATGTCGTCTGCACTTCGGCAGGGCGGTTTTCCCAGCGGCTACCGGGTGAGCAATACCCTTATTACACAACTGCGCACTACCAATGATCCCCGCCTGTTAGTAATGGCCAGGAATTACTGGGATGATCAGCCCGGTTCCAACTGGGACACCCGAATAGATGTAACAGACCAGGTAAGAGCACAAGTTGGTTCCTTTGGTGTAAATGCAACTGATTTTATCTGGGACGACTGGAAAAATACCATCACTGTGCAAGTACCTGGCGTGGGCCCGGTGGGCATTGGAAATAACTTGCTCAAATTACAGGTAGCAAAACCGCTGATGGCCAATAGCGCCCCCTTCTTTCATCTTACTTATGCAGAAACTCAATTCATGCTGGCAGATGCAACGCTGCGGCTGAACTTATCCCTCGGCGGAACAGCCACAGCACATTACCAGGCAGGACTTGCGGCGGCTGTAAAGCAGCTCGCTTACTACCCGGGATCAACACCTGTATCTGATGCGGCCATTACGCAGTTTATTGCAGATAATCCGCTGCAGTCAGGAAAAGAGTTAGAGCAGATAAACACACAACTCTGGGTAAATTATTTTTTAAATGGCCCGCAAGCTTATGCTAACGTACGCCGCAGCGGCTTCCCGGTACTGACATCTGGATACAGGGTAGATGGATACTCTGACCCTGATACACAGAAAATGCCCCGGCGCCTGGAGTACCCGCTTTCAGAAAAAACACTGAACCGGCAGGGGTACAATGAAGCCATTGAAAGGATGGGCGGCACCGATAACTGGAACAAAAAAATGTGGTGGGATAATAATTGATGAACCCAAATGCACAAACCAAAAAATAAAATATTATGAAATATTCACTGTCGAAATTGATAAAAATACTCCCGCTGTTCGTGGTGGTGCTGCTGCTGATGCAGGCCTGTAAAAAAGATATTGCAGATGACCCGGAATTTGGTGAAGGAGATTACCCGAGGATATTTTACATGGGTGAGAGATTCCCGGCTTCTCTCATCATTGATGCAGGCGATACCGCCGTGTACGACAACCTGAAATTCTCTCCCGCAGGAAAAGTAACTATTGACTGGAGTGTAAACGACCAGGTGGTATCGCATGACACCGTATTTAATTTTGTGCCCACTGCCGGGGGTGAATACAAAATAAAGCTTGCCGTTACGTACAAAGGCATGACCTCGGTGCGCACTTCAGAAGTACTGGTGAAACCAACCACTTATGTACGCAGAAATTTTCCAAAAGTGATGATGGCTTACCTGAGCGAGACCGGCACTGTGGCAGATGTACAATGGAACCACATCTCTCATCTTGCGGTGCAAATGGGAAGGGTTTCTGCCGATGGCTCACTTGATATAACACGAGCGAACACAAACCAGTTGATGGATGAACTTGTAGCCCGCGGGCACAACCGCGGCATCCCTGTACTACTAAGCATTTATGGCAGACTAACTCCAGTAGATGGCTGGGCATTGTATGGCAGCGACGATATGGGCCCCGCCCTCAGGGATGTAACAAAGCGAGCTGCACTGGTGCAACAATTAAAAAATTATATAACCCAAACAAGGGTGGACGGTGTTGATATCATCTTCACTGATTTTAATGGAGCAGGGGAATACGGCGCAAGCCTGGCAGCCCTGGGCCCTTTTGTAACTGCACTTAAAACAGCCTTACCGGCAAATAGCATTGTTACGGTAACCGTAACCACAGGATGGCAGCATTGGGAGTACCCAGATTTATCAGCCGCAGACTGGGTAAATGTGCACGCTTACGAAGATGGTGTGCATGTAGGACCGGGTGCCCCGTTAGGGCAGGCTTCTTCCCTGGCTTACATGAATTCTGCTGCAGACATCTGGAAGAATTTCCACCTTCCGCCCAGCAAAGTTGTGGTGGGCTTTCCGGTTTTTGGCTTAAGGTATAATGCGCTTGATGGCAGCGGCAACAACTTGTCCTGGGGATCTTATGATTACCTGCCGTACCGGGATATACTGACACTAGACCCCGCTGCTGATACGAAAGAATTTGTAAATTCCTCCAAAGGAATTTACTATAACGGCGTACCGCTGATAAAGCAAAAAGCGCAAGCGATAAAAGCCGGCGGATTTAAAGGAATGTATGGTTGGTATATAGATGCAGATGCAAAGGATTCTACGAAATCGCTGTTTAAAACCGCCTATGATATTTTAGAAAATTAAAACCTATTGTTCAACAAGAGTATGACTGCCACTGTAGTGCACAGTGGCAGTTTTCTTTTTAAATGAATCAGGGCTCAGTAGCATCTTCCCCGAACTTTTTCTCGAACCAACTATG
>DGQO01000078.1 GCA_002400445.1 Chitinophagaceae bacterium UBA4412 | reverse complement strand
CAAAATCAATATTTTTGCCTTAATTACTTGCTATGGATATGTTACAACACTCAGACGCTGCATTACAGGAAAAATTAAGTTTCGACCGTTTCCGCAATGAAGTGCTGGCAGATTATCGCATGGCCTGCGAAAGCCGGCAGGCCAGCCTGCTGGGGCGCAAGGAAGTACTTACCGGAAAAGCAAAGTTTGGCATTTTTGGAGATGGGAAAGAAGTAGCGCAAATAGCCATGGCTAAATTTTTTAATGCCGGAGATTTTAGAGCAGGCTACTACCGGGATCAAACTTTTATGTTTGCCACCGGCCTGGCCACCGTGCAACAAATGTTTGCACAATTATATGCTGATCCGGATATTACACATGATCCATTTAGTGCCGGGCGCCAGATGAATGCCCACTTTGCTACAAGAACGGTGGATGAAGAGGGCAATTGGCTGCCATTGGCTAAACTTAAAAACATCTCCAGTGACATGGCTCCCACGGCGGGGCAGATGCCAAGAGCTCTGGGGCTGGCTTTTGCATCCTCCGTTTTTAGAAAAGTAAAGGAACTTCAATCTTTCCCGGATCTTAGTACAAATGGCAATGAAATCTGCTTCTGTACCATTGGCGATGCATCTACAAGCGAGGGCCATTTTTGGGAAGCTATGAATGCGGCATGCGTGCTCCAGGTACCACTTGCTACATTTGTATGGGATGATGGATTTGGCATTTCGGTGCCCAAAAAATTGCAAACGACAAAGGGTTCAATCTCGGAGGCACTCTCTGGAATGCAAAAAGAAGATGGCACCAATGGTATGGATATTTACAGGCTTAAAGGCTGGGATTATGCCGGCATGTGTGAAGTGCTTGAGCCGGCGTTGCAAAAAATAAGGGATACGCATACTCCAGCCTTATTTCATATAGAGGAAATTACACAACCGCAAGGGCATTCTACATCTGGCAGTCACGAGCGCTATAAATCTCAAGAGCGCCTTGCCTGGGAAAAAGAGTGGGATTGCATTGCGCAGTTGCGCACCTGGATTATAGAAAATGAACTGGCTTCTTCGGAAGAACTGGGCAATATAGAAAAAGAAGCAGCCGCCGTAGTAAAACAGAGTAAACTTAGGGCATGGGAAGCATACCTGCAGCCTATCCTACGCCTGCAGGAAGAGATACTACTGCTCATAGAACCTCTTACGGGAGCAAGCGATGCAGTAGCTAAGATCTATCATGATCTTATGCAAAACCGGGAACCCATGCGGCGGGATATTATTAAAGCGATGTTTAAAACGCTTAACCTCCTGGGGAAAAATCATGCGGCATATCCTAAAATGCAGGCACGTTATGATGATTTAATCAGAGAAAATGATAGGCTTTATGGCGCACATCTTTATAATGACGGACCGGCCTCTGCACTTAAAGTAACCTCGGTGCCCCTTGAGTATGCCCCCGATGCTCCCCGGGTAAATGGTTTTGAAATACTGAACAGGTATTTTGATCAGTTGTTTGCCAGCAACCCAAAAGTTGCGGCTTTTGGAGAGGACCTGGGTTTTATTGGTGATGTGAACCAGGGCTTTAGCGGCCTCCAGGAAAAGCATGGCAAGCACCGTATTTTCGATACAGGCATAAGAGAACTTACCATTATGGGCCAGGGCATAGGTATGGCCTTGCGTGGCCTGCGGCCGATAGCTGAAATTCAATACCTGGATTATTTATTGTATGGCCTGCAACCACTGAGTGATGATGTAGCTACCACTCATTTTCGTACCGCCGGGCAGCAGAGCGTGCCGCTTATTGTGCGTACCCGTGGGCATCGTCTGGAAGGAATATGGCACAGTGGCTCACCCATGGGCATGGTGATCAATGCCCTGCGGGGAATGTATGTGTGCGTGCCTCGTAATATGACCCAAGCTGTAGGAATGTATAATACTTTACTGGCTGCCAATGACCCCGGTATTGTAATCGAATGCCTGAATGGGTACCGGCTTAAAGAAAAATTACCGTCTAATTTGCTTCATTATAAAGTGCCACTGGGTGTTCCGGAAATTGTAAAATCCGGTGGCGATATCACATTGGTAAGTTATGGTTCTACATTAAGAATTGTAATGGAGGCTGCCGAAATACTGGAGAAAACCGGAATACACTGCGAGGTCATTGATGTACAAACCTTGCTGCCATTTGATGTGAACCATAGCATTGCGGCTTCGCTCAAAAAAACCAGCCGGATATTATTTGTAGATGAAGATGTACCTGGCGGTGCCGCGGCATATATGTACAATCATGTAATGGAAGTGCAAAAAGGTTATCGCCTCATGGATGCGGCTCCACGCACACTTACCGGCAAAGCCCACAGACCAGGATATGGTAGCGATGGCGATTATTTCGCCAAGCCCAACACTGAGGATGTCATAAGCATGGTAAACGAAATGATGGCTGAATAAGAAAGCAATTCCCTTCTTTTTGTTTTTTGTAGCTTGATAGCCTGTTCCTTCTAAAGGCTGAGATAGTTATGCATAGGCGGCTGCTGTTGTGTATAAAGCACTCCTCAACGGCATCAATATTACGGGCTTTTTTTACAGGCCTGCGTTTTTTATCTCCTGTACAGGCATCATGTAAATGCGGATAGTACTCACTCATCTTCTTATCATTTTCTCTCATCTGTGTAGCTTAATATTTACAAAGCTGGTAGCCAGTTATGGAAATAGTCGGGTTGTGCGAAACAAGCTGCTTTTTTCTGCAATATGGAAAAACAGGCAGCGTTAGGCGTACAATAAAGCCTAACCTCAAACACCTAAACAGCTTTGTAGAATGCACGGCACTTCCTCCTTACCGGTCTTTCTGGCTACCTAAACCTTATGAAAGCAAAACTTATACTTTGTTTCACTCTTATTGCACAGCTTGTCGCAGTACGGGCAAATGCCCAATGTCTTCCACCGCCGCCGCCACCCACGGTGGTTTCTCCGGTGTATTATTGCCAGGATGCTATAGCAGTTCCTTTAAGCGCAACAGGCAGTAATCTTCTTTGGGGAAATGAAGTGCCGGGTGTAGCAGATGGTACAGGTAAAATCACGGCCACCAATACTTATATTGACGGATCCTACAGCAATCGTAAACTCAATTTTACCAGCACCAAGCCCAATGTGAAGATCACTGCTGTAAATTTTTACATCCTTCCTTTTCAGCAGGTGACCAATTTAAAATTGTCCATTTATAACAGTGCAGGTACCATTATAGGAACCTCATCTACCACAACGAGCAGAACGGCTTTGTTCTCTGCGATAACAATTACAAGTATTTTTGATTGTACTCTTGCCACAGCAGGAAATTATAGCATCGGTGTGTCATCCGGAACGGGCAATATTGGTTCCAATATTCCAACTTATCCCATAACTGAACCCACCGGAACAATGGATATCACCGGCGGAGCCTCTGGTGGGATCCGTTGTTTTAACAAAATTAAATTCATCGCCACTCCATCTCCAACTGCCCCTGTTCCTGCTACAGACGATGAGGGCAGTTTTAATTATACGGTAACGCAAACCGTAGGAGGTTGCGTAAGTGCTCCGGCTACAATTACAGTGATTGTAAACGAGGCTCCAGCGGCCACCATCGATTATGCCGGCAGTCCTTATTGCTCATCGTTGAGCGACGATATTCCCGTAACAAGGGAAGGAACAGCAGGCGGTGTATATGCTGCAGCCGCAGGCCTTTCCATCAATTCCAGTACAGGAACTATCAAGCCAGGCCTCAGTACGCCGGGCACTTATACTGTTTCTTACACAATGATCGGTACAGGGGGTTGTGCCAATGTGGTAACTACCGCAGGTGTTGCGATCACCGCATCACCCATCGTTACCATTTTAA
>DGQO01000055.1:1929-3869 GCA_002400445.1 Chitinophagaceae bacterium UBA4412 | reverse complement strand
GATCTGGGGCAAAATATGCAGGACATGATGATGTATCATGATAACCTGGGAACAGAACTCCGAAAAGGAGCAGCAGAGGATGCCTCCTGGTTCCTGGAAGGAATGGATAGCAGCCTGCTGGTTATTGCGGCCAAATTTGATAAGCATCGGAAATTATCAGCACCATTTGAAAAAACCTACCAGAAAAAACTGCAACCTGCTATAAAAGACATTCGAAAATCACTGGCTACCAATAATTTTCCTGAGGCGATCAACGCTTATCGGATACTAACCAAAAACTGCAATGGATGCCACGCAGATCATGATGTGAAGGAAGAAGTGGCTGATCTCACCCTCACCAACGGGAATTAAACCCTCTCTCTAAGTGGCTTTGGGGGAATAGTTGCCAGGCTAAACTTTCTTGTTGTATCCACTATATGTGCTATTGCCTTCTGCATCTGATTGGTACGGTCATTGCCTGAGTTCGGCTACATTTGTTTCTGCAAAGCATTAATGAAAAATACGTTTTGCGAGCAACGATCATTTTACAATCAAGGATAATGCACAAGCCCCTACATCATTTTTTTACAGAAGATCATCAGCGCCTGGACGGGCTATTGAATAAAGCCATGGAAAATCCAGGCGAGATTGACATGGACTATTATCACCAGTTTAGAACCGGCTTATTACGGCATATTAAAATGGAAGAAAAAACCATGTTTCCCGCAGCAAAGAAAGCTGACCCTGCATTGATGGAGAAACTCATTCCGAGGTATCGGCTGGATCATGGAGCACTAACGGCTTTGATGGTGCCTCCACCTACGCCTTCACTCATAAAAGTAATCAGGCACTTATTGGAGATACACGATCTGGCCGAGGAAGAGCCAGGCGGTTTATACGACGTTTGCGAATCTCTGACCCAGGGCCAAACACAGGAATTGCTAGACCAACTTGCTACGATAGACGAAGTTCCTGTTCATCCTCCTAACTCCGCACCCATTGCCATAGAATCAGCCNNGGAACCATTCAATGGATTCCCTTTCTAAATTATTCTTTAGTTTTTACCACCCTCACTTTCCATTCTTCCGGGCCTTTCTGCATATATTCCCATTTAAAGGGCTCATTACTTTCTGCTTCCATCTGGTAATAAAGCGGCTTGGGATCGTGATCATTGATGAATTCAAAAGCTTCACCGGGCTTTATATCTGCAAATGCTTTATAAAACATTTCATGCCGTTCTGTAGGAGGAAATGGACGAAGGTCAAATTCGTTCACTACGGAGAACCCATCATCGCCTAAACCACTTTTTACCTTTTTTGTAATATGCACCACGTATTCATTGGGCTCTTGTTTTTTATAAATCCAGGAATGCTGGCCTTCAAACTTTTTCACAAAAATGCCATGAATTTCTTTTGGATCTTCTGCAGCAATAATTTCCATGGTATCTCCTTGCTCCATCATACCGTAGCGGTGAAATACAATTTGTTTCCATTCATTTTCATTTGCTTTACGAAGGTCCAGCAAAGTGGATATATCCGTAAATTCCCTGCCCTGCGAATCTTCAATGCGGGTAACCTTTACCTTCCACTCTCTCCCACCCCTGTTTAAATAATCCCAACCTACTACATCTCCGTAAATGGAACGAAACTCGTAATATAATGGTAGCGGATCATGGTCATTGATAAACACAAAACTTTCATCAACAGGTAAGTCCTTAAAAAGCTGGATTAATTTCTTATGTCTTTCAATAGGAATGAGTACCCGCATATCCAGTTCTTCTGCCTGCAATTTATTTTCCATAATATCTAATTTTTATTGTAAGGATGTTTTTCTTTTTTGGATAGTTGTACGAAATATTTTGTTTGTACACGGGTAATATTACAAGTATAAAACCAAAAGGATTTCCTATTGCTGGAAATCTTCTCAAATGATTTATCCTGGCTGGTAATACCTGCAGTGAT
>DGQO01000055.1:0-1796 GCA_002400445.1 Chitinophagaceae bacterium UBA4412 | reverse complement strand
AAACATGATAGCTTGGACTTAGCGCCCAATACATTCACCCAAAGACTATATCAGCCTTCCGGGCTATGGTATGTGTTCCAACCAAAGACAGCAATAACGGTCTGCCCACCTTCGTAAAATTACTATACGCTTTAAAGCTAACCCACAACAAATACAAATTGATTAAGCCAAAAGGAAATACAAATTGAAAATCATCGTTATAACTCTTTTCCCGGCAAAACCAATTGATCTGCTCACGCCATTTGCAAAATCTATTTAAAATGAAATTTAAACTACTGCTGTTTTTCACGCTGTTTTGCATGGCAGCATCTGCCCAAAACCTTGTAAACATTACTCCTTTTTCGATGCCCCGGTCAGTACCGGCCAATACAGCAGAATGGGGTAACCTACCCAGCCTCATTATTGTAGCTAATGCTGCAGGCCAGGGAAACCTTACTGAGCTTGAGGAAAGCAAGGTAGCCTTCACTATAAAAAGCGGAGGCAATAAAGTGTGTGGCGGCAACCTGTTACAATCTGGCTTTTCCGGGCGCAATAAGGTTTTTAAGGCAAGTGAAATAAGCGGTATGCTCAATGGCTGCGTGCTTAAACCTGGCAGCTACCAATTGTGTGTACAGTTCTTTTCTTCTGCAAACGGGCAAACCAAACCCATAAGCGATGAAAAATGCAGCAATATTGACTTTGTAATTGATGCAGGTGCTGCTGTAACCACGCCTGCAAATACCAGCTTTACGCCACCACAAAATATTGCACCTGCAAATCAAAAAGTTTTGAGCGAGGCAGAAACCAGGCAGCCATTAACTTTTAGGTGGACACCGCTGGTACCTAAACCCCGCACACCGGTAATCTACAATTTAAAAGTGTGGCAGGTACTGGATGGGCAAAATGCTGCACAGGTAATGAAAAGCAACCAACCTTTTATTGAAGAAGAAGTAAAAGACCAAACACAGTATGCTTATAGAAAGGGATGGGATGGCGTAGTGAAGGGAGGTTCAAAAATAGCCTTTGTATGGCGTGTGGAAGCTGTAGATGAAAAAGGGAAACCCTATGGAAGCAGCGAGCCCACTGCATTTAGTGTAGGCTCTCCCTGCAGCCCAGATTACGAAATGTTTTTTGATAGTGTGTACTGCGGNNACACAAATAAAAGAAACGAATTTTTCTGGTGCCAATGTACCCACAAGTATTACGCTACCAAAATTGCTAACCGGATCGGGCGGTAACTACCCTTTCAATTTCATCATTAATGAAGAGATGTGTGGTAAAACCTTGTTCCTGGGCTACAGCATCAATTTCACCTGCAGCAGCACCGGCATTACGATGGATTTGCCTTGTGCGGAAACTTACAGCAACGTTCCATGTTGCGTGTGTACTTCCTGCGATGAAAAAAACTTTTCACTAACTGCAAATCCACCTTCAATATCTATAGCCGGAAACTTTATTGACTACAACCAGCCCATTACCGTTACAACGACTCCAACAAGAACGATCAAAAGTATAGAGGCTGAATTAATTTATTTTGAAATGGTACCCGAAAACGATTACTGCATTCCTTGTAATAAAGAATCAGCGACCTACGGCCATTTTTCTAACAACAGTAACAGCATGCAATGGAATAAAGAGGAGAAACGCTTTGCCATAAAAATTGCAATCCCTCCACTTACTCCCTGCTGCAGTGCAGTTTTCAAATGGTGTGTGCGGTATAAAATTGAATTTACAGATTGTACAACCTGTAATAAGGTAGTATGCTATGAAAAGAAAAAAGCAGGCTGCGAACCACAACAACAAGCTACGAGTACAAA
>DGQO01000158.1:1962-2841 GCA_002400445.1 Chitinophagaceae bacterium UBA4412 | reverse complement strand
CAATCAATCAGTATTGCTTTTACTCATTTTAAATGATTGCTTATGTCATTCAATGTATTCTTAAAAAGGACACTCCTGCCCGTTTTTTCCTTGCTTTTATGGGGTTTATCTGCAAGTGTAATGGCACAAACCACCGTTATCACGGGTAAAGTGACCGGTGCAGAAGGAGAGCCCCTCCCAAGTATTTCTGTTTCGGTAAAAGGTACCACGGCTGGTACTACCACGGGCACCGATGGTATGTTTAGTTTATCGGTAGTTAAAAAAGCCGGGTTAACACTCGTTTTCTCTTCTACAGGGTTTAAAGAAAAAGAAGTGGTATTGGGAAGCAGTAATGTAGTCAATGTTCACCTGGAAACCAACGAACAAAACCTCACTACCCTGGTGGTGGTTGGTTATGGTAAACAAAAGAAAAGAGATGTAACAGGATCTGTTGCTTCCCTTTCTAAAGACAGGCTTTCTCAATTGCCCAATACAAACATTGCAGAAGCCCTTCAAGGTTCGCTTCCTGGCTTGCAGATTAACACCAATGGTGGTGGTTCTGAGGGCAACAACGTTTCTATTTTAATCAGGGGTAGAAACTCTATTTCTGCAAANNCCCAATGATGTGGAATCCATTGAAGTACTTAAAGATGCATCTGCTGCAGCCATTTATGGATCAAGGGGTTCTAATGGGGTAATCCTGGTAACCAGTAAAACCGGCAGAAAAGGGAAACTCAATATTACTTATGACGGTTTTTACGGAATACAAAACCTGGTAAATGCACCACGCCTGCTCACCGCACAGGAATTTTATGAGTTTAAGACTACCCGTCTTAATTCTAATACCAATACACTTTCTCCGGGCGAACAAGCCGTATATGATGCTGGTAAATTCGTGAA
>DGQO01000158.1:775-1887 GCA_002400445.1 Chitinophagaceae bacterium UBA4412 | reverse complement strand
AGCTCACAACTTTCTTTCCAGGATAGAAGCGGCATTCCTGTTGAGTTTGACGACAGCCGCAACACCGGCGGTGGTGCATCATATTTTAATCCTCTTACCAATCCTTATAATCCTGATGGCAGTTTAGCCTTATATGCCTATACAGATAATACGCAGGCAGGTAATCCCCTGGCAAATAAACTCGTAAAAAATGATGATTATGCTTACCGCATTTTTACAGCTAATAATGTGAAGATTGATTTTCCTTTTGTACCGGGCTTAAGTTATAAATTGAATACAGGCATTGAATATGAAAATAATACCCGTAAAACCTACACCGGAAGAAACGTGGCTGCAGGTTTTGAAAAAGGTGGCCTTGCTACAAATTTTGCCTCTACGAGCAAAGATTTTACCGTAGAAAATATCCTGAACTATTCCCGCAATTTTGGAAAACACAGCGTGAACTTTACAGCGCTATACAGCAGCCAGAGCGATCAGTATGACAGGGATCAGATTGATGGTGTTGGTTTTCCAAATGATGTTCTGACCAATTACCAGATGAATTCTGCTACGCTGCTCACTTCATCTTCTGCAAATACGGTGAACAATCTCGTTTCTCAAATGGGCCGTCTTAATTACGGTTATAACAGTCGCTACTTGCTCACCCTTACTGCCCGCCGGGATGGTTATTCTGCTTTCGGTGCCGGAAAAAAATATGGTACTTTTCCTTCCATCGCCGCAGCATGGAATATTTCTGACGAAAACTTTATGCAGAATATCCGCTTCGTAAACAACCTGAAACTGAGAACTTCCTATGGTCTTAATGGTAACCAGGCTGTAGATTCTTATGCAGCGCTTGCCCGCTTAACCAGTGGAGCCTATTACCTCAGTGGCACTACAGTTTATCCGGGTTATTTCCCTACAGCCCTGGCCAATGCTGATCTTGGCTGGGAATCAACCAAATCTTTTTCTGTAGGTATCGATTTCAGTGTTCTGCAAAACCGCATCACCGGTACATTTGATGTGTATTCAGCCCGCACAAAAGATTTACTGCTGCGCCGCACTATTTCCCCGGTGCATGGCATTGGAAGCATCATTCAAAACCTTGGTAAAACTGCCAACAGGGGTGTTGA
>DGQO01000158.1:0-760 GCA_002400445.1 Chitinophagaceae bacterium UBA4412 | reverse complement strand
GGTAAGCCCATCCTGGTGTACTATGGACTGCAGTACGATGGTATTTTCAAGTCTCAGGATGAGGTGGACAAATCTGCACAGCCTACTGCACAGCCTGGCTACGTAAGGGCCAAAGATGTGGATGGAGATGGTGTAATCAACACCAGTAAAGACCGGGTAATTATTGGTCAGCGTGATCCTAAGTTTATCTGGGGCATTACCAACACTTTTAAATACAAAGGCTTTAGCCTGATGGTATTCTTCCAGGGCGTGCAGGGTGTTACAAAAGATAACCCATTGCAGGATGATAACGTGTTCTCAGATACCCGCCGCAATACGGTGAAGAAAGATTGGTGGAGTCCAACAAATCCAAACGGTACACATTATTCTAATGACCAGAATGCCAATAAGCTAAGCGTGAATTTTTATGAAGATGCTAGTTTTGGAAGATTGAAAGATATTTCCTTTGCTTATCAATTGCCCGCTACGCTTATTTCACAGTTAAGAATATCCGGACTTAAAGTATATGCAACCGGCAGGAACCTGGCCACTTTTACAAAGTACAAAGGGCTCGATCCTGAAATGACAAATCAATATGGTTTGCCATTGCAAAAGGAATATGTACTTGGCGTAAACTTAACCCTGTAACAAAAACTAATAAAATTATTATGAAGAATATATTCAACATATCCGCACTGATGATCTTATTGTTTTCATCAATAGGGTGCAGAAAAGATTTTTTAACGGAAGATCCAAAGGCCATCATTGCGCCGGATAACCT
>DGQO01000222.1 GCA_002400445.1 Chitinophagaceae bacterium UBA4412 | reverse complement strand
TGCCGGGCGATTTACTTTCCAAATCCCTACTACGCCTTGAGCCTGCAGCCATTTTTCTGAAACTACTTTTTGCAGCAAAGCCTTTGCATCTTCCCATAATTTGGTAGCTTCTTTGCCGATGAGTTCGTCTTGCAAAATCGCCGGAAATTTCCCATGCATTTCCCAGGCAATAAAGAAGGGTTGCCAGTCCAGGAAAGGAATTAACTCTTCCAGCGGGTAATTGATGAATTGCTTTGTACCTGTAAAGTTTGGCATGGCCGGTGTAAAATTTTCCCAGTCAATTTTTGCACCATTTTGTTGTACCTGCGCAAAGGGCAGGAATTGTTTTACAGAGCGTTTGTTTCCAAAATCTTCACGCAGTTTATCATACTCCGTTTTGATATTGCTTAGAAAGGCCGGTTTCGTTTCAGGGTTTAAAAGGCTGCCCGCCACCGTCACACTTCTGCTTGCATCCAGCACATGCACTACGCCGTTATCATATTCCGAGGCAATCTTTACGGCCGTGTGCATACGGCTTGTAGTGGCTCCGCCAATGAGCAGTGGTGTAGTGAGCTCCAGCCTTTGCATTTCCCGGCTGATGTGTACCATCTCATCAAGAGATGGCGTGATGAGGCCGCTAAGGCCTATCAGGTCTGCACCATGCTTCTTCGCTTCCGCAAAGATTTTATCTGCCGGTACCATCACACCCAGGTCAATAATATCGTAACCATTGCAACCCAGCACAACACCTACAATATTTTTTCCAATGTCATGCACATCACCTTTTACAGTGGCCAGCAAAATTTTAGCGGCCCCCTGTTCTTCTTCATTTACGGTGCCTGCAGCAATATGCGCCTGCTTGCGATCCTCTTTTTCCTGTTCAATAAAAGGCGTAAGAATAGCTACTGCTTTTTTCATTACTCTTGCACTTTTCACCACCTGCGGCAGAAACATTTTTCCTGCGCCAAAAAGGTCTCCCACGATGTTCATTCCATCCATCAGTGGGCCTTCAATCACATCCAGGGGCCTGGGATATTTTAATCTGGCTTCTTCCGTATCTGCGTCTATATAATCTGTGATACCATTCACTAAAGCATGTGCCATTCTTTTTTCAACGGTATCTTCTCTCCAGCTTTCATCCTTTACCTGTACTTTACCTGCCGCTTTCACGGTTTCTGCAAACTGAATAAGCTTTTCGGTAGCCTCGTTATTATCATTATTCCGGTTAAGGATTACATCTTCGCATAACTGTTTTAATTCGGGCTCAATTTCATCGTACACCACAAGCTGGCCTGCGTTTACAATGCCCATATCCATTCCCGCCTGAATAGCATAATATAGAAATACACTGTGAATAGCCTCCCGCACATGGTCATTTCCTCTAAAAGAAAACGACACATTACTTACACCTCCGCTCACCTTTGTAAGCGGCATAAGTTTCTTGATTTGCCTGGTAGCCTCAATAAAATCTACTGCATAATTATTATGCTCCTCAATACCGGTAGCAATGGCAAAAATATTTGGATCAAAAATGATGTCCTGTGCATCAAAACCTACTTGTTCTGTAAGAATCTTAAAAGCCCTTTCGCAAATTTCCACTTTCCGCTTCCTGGTATCGGCCTGGCCCACTTCATCAAAAGCCATAACGATTACNNGAATTTACAATACACTTCCCTTGTACGCACTTAAGTCCCGCCTCTATAATTTCCCATTTACTACTATCAATCATGATAGGAATGCGGGCTATATCAGGCTCACTTTGTACCAGGTTCAGGAAGGTGGTCATGGCTTTTACACCATCCAGCATGGCATCATCCATATTGATGTCTATAACCTGTGCCCCATTTTCTACCTGCTGGCGGGCCACGCTTAATGCCTGCTCGTATTCGTCGTTTCTCACCAGGCGTGCAAATTTCTTACTACCCGTTACGTTTGTTCGCTCGCCTACATTTACAAAGTTGGTTTCTGGCCGCACTACCAGCGGTTCCAGGCCCGAAAGTCTTAAGTAGGGTTTTATTGTACTCATACGATGTTGCTAAAAGATGAAAAGATCTGCCTTTGTAAGGCCGTCTTTAAATTATACTACTATATTTTCTACCACTGGCAATTTCCGTGGCGGATAGTTGGCCACTTCCTGTGCAATGTGATTAATATGATCCGGTGTGGTTCCGCAGCAGCCGCCCACAATATTGAGCCAGCCACTTTTAGCCCAGTCTGCAATGATATGCGCTGTTTCGTGTGGTTGTTCATCATATTCTCCAAAAGCATTTGGCAATCCAGCATTAGGGTAAGCAGAAACATAGCAGGCAGCAATGCTGGAAAGTTCTTCAATATGGCTGCGCATTTCGCTTGCACCCAGGGCACAGTTCAAGCCAATACTCAATGGCTTTGCATGCATCACAGAAGTGTAAAAGGCTTCCAGCGTTTGCCCACTCAAAGTGCGGCCACTGGCATCCGTAATGGTGCCGCTAATCATAATGGGCAGTTCTGGCCGGCCGGCTTTGCGAAAGAAATTTTTAATGGCGAAAATGGCGGCTTTTGCATTGAGTGTATCAAAGATGGTTTCTATGAGTAATATATCCACACCGCCATCCACTAGTCCCCTGATTTGTTCTGTGTATGCATCTGCCACCTCATCAAAAGTTACCGCCCGAAAGCCGGGGTTGTTTACATCCGGAGAAAGTGACAGTGTTTTGTTTAAAGGGCCGATTGCCCCTGCCACCCAAGCTTTTTTACCCGATAGACGCACAGCTTCCCTGGCACATTTAGCCGCTGCCACATTAAGTTCATAGGCCAGGGCTTCCATAGCATAATCTGCCTGTGCAATGCTGGTGCTGCTAAAGGTGTTTGTCTCAATGATATCAGCACCTGCCTCAATGTACTTGGTATGGATAGCTTCGATGATCTGGGGCTGAGTAATGCTCAGCAAATCGTTATTCCCTTTTACATCGAGGTGCCAATTTGCAAACTGAGTTCCACGGTAGTCCTTTTCCTCAAGTTTGTATTGCTGTATCATGGTACCCATGGCGCCGTCGATAATAAGTATTCTTTCGTTGAGTGCTTCTTGAATGTCTGTCATCGTTGTTGTTGAATTAAAGTTCACCGGCCTGAGCCTGTTAAACATTTTATTATAACGCTGCTGGCTAAGGCCTGCCGCATATTTTTAAATGATAAACTGATAAACGATTTTCGCACCCGGGAGAAATGGGTAGTGGAGCTTCGTTTATTAGTTCTGCAGTTATAGATAAACGCCGGGCCGAACAATAAACAAATCCACCCTGCGTGCCGCAAAATTATGCTAATAAGTGGTTACGGCAAAATGTGCCAGGGCTTACAAGCCGGAGCTGATATAATGTTCTACCGCTATCCGATTGCTGATACTCCTGGCTAAAGTCATTTCATCCGCATATTCCAGCTCTCCGCCAAAAGCAATACCCCTGGCGATGGTGGTAATTTTTACCGGAATATCTTTTAATTTTTTTCCAATGTAGTAAATAGTCGTGTCGCCCTGGATGTTCGGATTAAGGGCAAAGATGATTTCTTTAACTGCACCTGTCTTTACCCTTTCTACCAGTGCATCGATGGTTAGTTGGTCTGGCCCCACGCCATCCAGTGGAGAAATGATGCCGCCCAGCACGTGGTACAGCCCATTAAACTGCTGTGTGCTTTCAATAGCAATTACATCCCGGATATTTTCTACCACACAAATGATCTCGCTGCCTCGCATACGGTTACTGCAAATGTTACATAGATCTGCATCTGCAATATTGTAGCAATTGCGGCAAAATTTGATTTCGCTGCGCATGCGGGAAATGGTATGGCTAAAATGGGAGACATCTCCTTCGTCTTGTTTAAGCAGATGTAGTACTAAGCGTAAAGCTGTTTTTTTACCAATGCCGGGTAATTTTGCAAACTCATTAACGGCACTTTCCAGGAGCGAAGACGAAAAAATCATTTTGCAAAGATAAATGCTAATGCGCTATAGCATGGGCTTGAGCGGATTTTAACGCAGGCTTAATTGGTAAAATTCATATCAAATGCCCGGGCAAGTTCCAGGAGTTCCGGCAGATTTTTTACACCCAGTTTTTCAAAAAGGCGGCTCTTATGGGTACTTACGGTAGAAGAGTGTATGGCTAACAGATCAGAAATTTCATTGAGCGACTTCCCGTGAATGATGAGGGACACAATTTCAAATTCCCGGGAGCTCAGGTTTTCAAACGGGTTGTTTGATCTTTCATCGCCCACTTCTCCCGCCAGTATTTCTGCAAAGCTTTCGCTAATGTATTTTCGGTTATTTAAAGAGAGGTTAATGGCTTTAATCAATTCGGTGAGACCGGAATTTTTAGTAACAAACCCCATAGCGCCAAGTTTCATGAACCGCTTAGCATAGAGGTTCTCTGCACTCATCGAAAACATCAACACTTTAGCTTCCGGGGTTTTAACTTTTATACTTTTGAGTAAGCCTGCAGAATCTGTTTCAGGCATCTGTACATCCATGATAATGAGATCGTATTTGCGGGCTCTAAGTTCTTCCAGCGCTTCTTTCTCATTGCTGCTCTCAAAGATTTCACAGGGTTTAAATAATTCCTGGAGAACAGCCCTAACCCCAGACCGGACGATTTCGTGGTCGTCAATTAGTAAAAATTTCTTCATGTGTGTAAGATTTTTTTTTGCCGTAGCGAACAAGCTTGTTCTAAATTACTGTTTTTACTACAAAGAAAAATTGTTTTTGTGTTGAGCTTTGCTTAGAAAAAAGAAAAATTGGTTTACCCCGGATTAAAAAAATTGGTACGACATATACCCTTTTTTTTAATACCAAAAACACACAATTTTCTTTTTAATTAATCGTTTGTTTTTTGCTGACCACGCCAGGAAACTGGAATCTACCTACGGAATGAAAAACCTTAAAACATTTATCTACAGATATCTGCTGCAAGAGGGTATGTATTACTCAACCCACCAAGTCTTGTGCCATGATTGCGAGTAACCCGTTTCTTCAAACCACTTTTCAAGGGAGTTTTACCACTAACCGGGATGCCGTAGTTATCCAGCTAAGTAGCGGCCTTAGCCAGATATTGGGATATAGCCTGAAGGACCTCCAAAACCATTCTTTCCTTTTTGAACAGGATAAGCAGGGTAAGTTCCGGCCATTTCTGGTACCGGAGCATGCAGCGGAATGGGAAGGCGAAGTATTCCTTTTAGATAAGCAGGAAGTATTCCGGAAGGCAAAGCTGCAGTCTGTAAAGGTAGAAACA
>DGQO01000127.1:1788-8563 GCA_002400445.1 Chitinophagaceae bacterium UBA4412 | reverse complement strand
CTTTTTGGTATCATCCTCCGAAATAGCAAAAGGATAAATGCACTCATTACAGAATTACTGGATACCTCCAGGCCAATAGAAATTGCATTGGAAAAAACAGCTTTGCAGCAAATAGTGGATGAAGGCATTACGGCTGCGCTGGATAGAATTACGCTCAAGAAAATAAAACTCTCGGTAGATTATACAGCATCCCCTGCCTGGGTTTTTGCAGATAAAGCACAGCTCAAACTCGCTTTTCTTAATATTATCATTAATGCCATAGAGGCAATGGAAGAGGAAAATGGCCATCTTCAGATTACCATTAAGAAAGCCCAGCAAAAATGGTCGGTAAGTATTGCTGATAATGGAAAAGGCGTGAGTGAAGAAAATATTACCCGCCTCTTTGAACCTTATTTTTCCTCAAAGCCTAACGGGATGGGCCTTGGTCTTGCAGCAACACTTAATATTATTAAAGCCCATAATGCCATTGTTGAAGTAAAATCTGTACTGGAACAAGGAACCGTTTTCGAAATTTATTTTGACGAGGCGGTTTAAGGATTAATGATTCCCCGCCATTGAAAAAATGAATGGAACAATGATTTAGCTGAGGAATTAAATGGCAGCGTAACGATTTTTGTTACATCAAAAGGGATTTGTCAGGATGCCTTTTTCTTTCCCCCACCAAGGCTGGCTTTGAGTTGATCCATGAGGTCTGATGTTTTTGTAGAATGCACCACTTTCATGGGCTTATAAGCCACCGATTTATTTTTTGCTTTTGCCTTGATAATCTTCATCAGCTTTTCGGAGTAGTCATCTTTAAAAGCTCCTGGTTTAAATGGTTTTGTCAATTGGTCAATAAGACTGATGGCCATTTTCACTTCAGCGGGTTTTGCTTTGCTTTGGGTGGAAGAAAGTTCTTTCGTGTCTCGTACTTCATCGGCAAAACGCAACCTGCTAAGCAGTAAAATATCTTCGTAAGGTTTAATAAGGCAAACATGTTCCCGTTCCCGCATCACAAAAGAACCAAGCCCGGCTTTACCTGTTTTTTCCAGCGCTTCCTTCAGCAATTGGTAAGCCCGCACACCGCTTTTATCCGGCTGTACAAAATATGGGCTCTCATAATAAACAGGATCAATTTCTTCCACTTTTACAAATTGAATGATTTCAATGTGTGAAGATTTTTCGGGGCTGGCTTTTTTAAAGTCATCTTCATCTACAATCACATATTTACTGTCCATCATATAGCCTTTAACAATATTGGCCCACTCCACTTCTTTGCCCGTGTTTTCATTCACCCGTTTAAACTTAATATTGGCTTTGTCTTTTTTATCCAGCATATCAAAATCGAGCTTACCCGTTTCGATAGCACTGAATAGTTTAATAGGGATATTCACTAAGCCAAATCCGATAGACCCTGTCCAAATTGATTTCATAGTCTATAATTTCTTTTCAAAGAAAGGGGAACCACAGGTTCCCGGTTCTTGTTATAATGGGTAGATATATGAATAAGCCGTGGATTTATGCAAAATTCGTAACGTCCTCGGCTTTAAAATGATAAAATTCGTTGCTGCCGGCAAAGAGTTCGGAAATTGTTTGCTTGCATTTTTGAAAAACACTCATCTCCTCCCTGGGCTGATTCTCGTAATAATTTGCTTCCAAAATGCGCACGCAGAGTAAGAGCCTGTTGCTTAGTTTACTTTGCATATCTATTGGAACCTGATTCATCTCTTCAGGATCAATAACCACCCGGGCAATGCCATAGGTATTTAAATAAAAGGGTGTTCCTTTTTTGTAATAGTTCAAGCCCACATGAAAACTGCGGTCGAACTCATGTACATATTGGGTAGGCTTGCTGATAGCCACCCACACACAGCCTAGTTCATCCACGTGGAGGGTTTCTACAATGCTGGTAGGCAATTTCAAAATGCTGTTGCTATGAATATGGAGCAAGGCAGTTTGTAAATGGTTAATCTTCTGGGCGAGGAAGTCGATTTGGTTATGCGTATTCATAATGTTTGGTTTTGTGCAACTTTCCTATCTAATGAAATTTGCGTACCAAAGCACAACGCATAGCATTCATACCAAAATGCGTGTAATAATTTGCTCACTTTTACCGCTGTAACCCAAGGCAGTTCCACATTTAGCCCTTTCTGCGTAAAAGTTTAGTGGCATATATTTTTCAATGATCAGCAGAGCAGTACTTAAACTGCTTTTTATATATGCAAGAACTGGCTACACCACGGCTCTCACACAAGAAACATTTATCCTTGATAACTGATTATGAAAAGGCGGCTAAAAGCGCTTCGCTTTTATATGTTTCTGACCAGGAGCCGGGCATTAACCGCAAACGGGCTGGTAAGAACTTTACCTATGTCTTTATGGATAAAACGGTAAAAGATAAAGCAGTTATCACAAGAATTAAAAGTTTGGCTATTCCACCCGCCTGGGAAGAAGTGTGGATTTGCAGCGATGACAAGGGTCATATACAAGCAACAGGTTACGATGCCCGGCGCAGAAAACAATATCGCTATCATCCGTTATGGACGGTGCTTAGGAATGAAACAAAATTTCATAAAATGGTAGAGTTTGGCAAAGCGCTACCTGCCCTGCGTACTCAATTAGAAAAAGATCTTGCGATAAAGGAACTTACAGAACGCAAAGTATTGGCTACAGTAGTAAGCTTAATGCAGCGCACTTATATCCGCATAGGCAATGCCAGCTACCAAAAAATGAACGGCTCACATGGGCTTACCACTTTGCATGATAAACATGTACAAATAGAGGGCAGTGATATTTGCTTTTCCTTTAAAGGAAAGAAAAGTATTGCGCATAAAATTAGCATCAACAGCCGGCGGCTTGCCCGCATAGTAAAGCAATGCAGGGATATCCCCGGCAAGGAACTTTTCCAATACTACGACAAAGACGGGAAGCACTATGCAATTGACTCGGGGACGGTAAATGGCTACATACAAGAGGTAGCCGATGCGCAATTTAGTGCGAAAGATTTTCGCACTTGGGCTGGCTGTCTTCACTTTTTAATGGCATTTGAAAACATGAAAGAAGAACTTCCTGGTAATACAAAGTCGGCAGTGAATCTTTTGTTGGATAAAGTGAGCGAGAAACTTGGCAACACAAGAACCGTTTGCAGGAAATATTATGTGCATCCCGGGATCATCAGGTTATATGAAGACAGCAAATTGCAAAATTATATGCAGCAGTTAGAGAGCCTTGAAGATGATGATGATTCATCGGGACTAACTGCGGAAGAAAAGTTACTGATGAAGTTGCTTCAAAAAGTATAGAAAAAGAGCATCACGTTAGTGATGCCCTAATTTCAAAACCAAAAAACATATTTATAATAACATTGCAGTATTGCTTGATGTGGGAGTTTCCCTTTTCTGTCAAAATATTTCCAGATATTATTTCTTAATACATCAGCATACTTGCAATGATGGGTGTTTTGTAGGTTGTTTAGGAAGCAACAGCCTTCTGCGTGTCACGATATTTTTTAATAAGGTCATGTGATGTTTTCAAACTGTTCTTTTGATCCATGATCATTTGCCTGGTTTCTGCGCTCATCTCTGCATCAGTTTCCAGGGCTTCGTTGTACGCTTTCTGTGCGGCATCTTCACCATATTCGCAGGTAGACAAAATAGAGTGACGGTCATGGCCTGTTACAGTATTTTTCACGGCCATCCAGGCACGATAAACTTTCCCGGAAACAGTAGTATCCGTAGAAGGTTTTTCTCCAAGTTGCCCTACAGCTTGTGTAAGTTCTGCAACATATTTCCGGCTTTGATCAGCCATTTTTTTAAAGGTTGCTTTCAAATCTACGTCTTCAGATTCAGACTGATTTTCGGCTTTTTCATAACCTTCAATCCTATCATTATTAATCTTCACAAGATCATTTAAAGTTTCAGCAAGTGATTCGTTATTTGTCATAGTAGTATTTTTTAAAAGTGAATAATCAAGTTATACAGATACAAAAACATGCCATTCTATTTGCCGTTCAGAATGAGACTATCCCTGTGGAACCTCCTGCACATAATAATACAGATGGGCAATTCCTTGCAAGAAAAACTCCGTGCTTTTATTTCTTTGCTTTGGATACAATCCAGAGGATAAGAGCAATTACGCCGAAAATGAGGATGAAAGCCCACCACATACCAGCCTTGAAAATAGTGCCTATCGCTTCACAACTACTAAGGGTAAATAATGCTGCGGCGAGGAATGCGTACATTGAATTTTTTATCATTGGTTTTATTTTATGGTGTAAATAATATTTGTTTGAAATGCTAAGGATTAATTTTTCCTTCTACGCCACCGTCCATTTTTATACCAGTAATGGCACCAATAGCAATTTTAAGGAGTGAAATCATTTTNNTCCATAAATCTGCTGCTTTTTGGCTGTCCTTGATAATTTCTGCATTGCCATATAAGGATAGATATTCTGAAGCACCAATGTTCATGAAAAGCAGGTGTACACGGGGGTCTTCAGCTATTACTTTATTCTTGGTACTATATGCTGCGCTAAAAAACCAAATGATACCAGTGTCTTCTACAAGCTGTACGCTCATTGGCCTGCTGTCACATGGAATTTGTGAAAGGTTCGTGTTAAACATACAGAGCTTTGCATCCTCCACGAGTTGTTTAATTCTGGCGATGGCTTCTTTGTCGGTTAAATTTTTTGTATCTCCCATAGTCAATCTTTCCTACTGCAATGCAGAAAATTGTGCCATGATCAGTATACTTTGAAATAGAAGGAAATTGTAGAGAAGCTTCTGCGTTTTTGAGGAAAAACCTACTCAGCCAAATGGATAACAAGATGCTTCTTGTTTAAAAGCTGGGCTTCTCCAATAAGACAGGGTCGTAGGGCTGCCATTGATTTTGCTCTGGCAAGTACAGCTGTGCAGCCGCCAATCCCGCAAAAAGTTTATAATTAAATTTTGGGTAGTGCTGTACAATATAGCCCGGGTAATACCACTTTAGTTGATTGGATTGCGCATACAATATCTTTTGGAGCATCAGGAATTTTCCAGGGCTGCAGCGTTTATAATCCGGGTCATAAAAATTGAGGATGCCGGCAATACTTTCCTGTCCTTTATCAAATATGCCGGCAGCGATTAGTTTGCTTTCGTGCATTACTTTAATCACCCTGCTATCATACACGTTGGTTTCCATAAATTCATAGAGCCAGTGCCGTACTGACGCTGCCGGTTCAAAGTTGATACCTGAACGATACCTCACAAAAAGTTCTTCAATGGCGTCATCAATTACGAGTGGTTCGATGGTAGTGGTAAAGGGAGCATTTGCCTTTAGGATTTTTTGTAAACTTTTAGTCCAGTCAATTTTCTCTAACTGGTAGCGTAGCCAGTAAACCCTTAGAAACTGATCATCATGCACAATGTAATTTGTGGTAAAAATTCCTTGTCCCATCCGGTACCAGCCTTTAGCCAGGAAGGCATCTAATTGTAGGGCAGTTAGTGCTGGAGGATAATATATACCGGGTTCGGTCATTGGTTTTTTGGAAGAGATTACTCAGGTTCTATTGCTGAAATTTTAGGATAAATTTTTGCAGCAATTGAAACAAACTCCCACGCTAAATTTATGAAAAAGATACATTCATTGTTGTACTCCGGATTCCTGGTTCTTGTTATGGGTATTTGTTTTGCTGCCTGCAGTTCGGGTATGAAGTATACGGCTGCCTCAAATCCCGCTGCTGTGAAAGCAGCCATTGTTAATGGGGATTGGAATTTTGTGGCTCAATATGCCATGCCCTCTTATGGGCAGTCGAGACCTGTAAATGGATATTATACGGTTGTAAAAAAGGGAGATACCTTAAATGTGGGCTTGCCCTATTTCGGTCGGGTTAATTCGCCTTCGGCCACTTTGAGGACCGGGAATGTTATGGATTTCATTAGCAAAGACTTCAACTATTCAATGAATAATTCACAGGAGGGTAAATGGGAAATTCAAATAGTACCCAAAGATTANNACCTTAATTCATTTCTGCAAATTCCAGGAAAATGTATGGGTTGATGGACCACGCATCACTAAGGTTATTATTTGCTTCGCCCAGTCGCAAATCAAGCAGGCAATCGGTTTCATTTACTTCCCAAAGGGTGAGTGCTTTTTCCTTCGCATTGGTTTCCGCTATTTCTGGCAGGAGCTCAGGAAGTATCCCATTCCAACAGAGATTGATCACTTTCTCTTTTTGAGAAAGTTGCTTTGTATTAGGTTGTTCGTCTTTTTCACAGCATTCCCTGTTGAAAAAACTTGAACCCGGCAAGAGTAATATTTCCTGGTTGGTAAAAATCGTTTTCATGATCAGAGCGGTTATATGCTCATCTTTTAGATGACCATCTTCATCAAAAGAAACAAGAAAACTGCCTAAATTATTGTTAAGGAACAAAGAAAGATCTACTTAAAGATTCGGGTTCCGTGGTACACAAACTGTAGAAAAAGGAGGAATTACAGGAAAGCTGGCTTGTTCAAATGCGTCGTTCCTTGAGCTGCAGTTCCTAAACAGTAAAGCGGCTCGCCTCCACTTGAGGTAAAAGAAAAAGGCCTTGAGCGTTTCCGCTTCAAAGCCTTGCTGTCCTGTGGTGTGGGCCGGGATTGAACCGGCGACACATGGATTTTCAGTCCATTGCTCTACCAACTGAGCTACCGCACCTTATTATATGTTCACTCACCCAACCCTATCCCGATATCGTTCCTCATCGGGACCTTGTTTTTCTCAAGCTCCTTTGGTCGCTTTGAAAAACTACGGCTGAGCTACCGCACCTTATTATAT
>DGQO01000127.1:0-1754 GCA_002400445.1 Chitinophagaceae bacterium UBA4412 | reverse complement strand
ACAGCCTTTAAAATATTCAATGATTTCTTCCTGGTCGTACTCATCTACCATTTCATTAATGGCGTAAGTGAGATTGAGCCTTGTTCCACTGGCTACAATAGTTTCCATCTGTTCAAGCAATTCATCCAGCCGCAGATCTTTGTTTTTTGCAATGGTTTCCAGGGGAATTTTCTTATCTACATTCTGAATAATGAAAATCTTATTGCTGTTTTTATTAGCCACTGTTTTCATCACAAAATCATCAGGACGAACAATATCATTTTCTTCAACATATGTTGTAATGACATCTAAGAAAGGCTTACCGTAGCGCAGAGATTTTCCTTTGCTTACACCGCTTATCTTTTCCAGTTCCTCCATTGTAGTTGGGTACATTGTAGCCATATCTTCCAGGGAGCTCTCCAGGAAAATGACAAATGGCGGCAGGTTTTTCTCTTTTGATACTTTCTTGCGCAGTTCCTTGAGTAAGTTCAACAATGGTTCATCCACAGCGCCGGCGGCATCATTCACTTGCTCTGCTGCATCATCGTCTGCATTGGCATCCTCAAACAAATTATTGAGTACAATTTTAAAACTGGACGGCTTCTTCATAAAGGCTTCGCCTTTCTTTGTAATCTTAAGCAAGCCATACTCTACAATGTCTTTTTCCAGCAAACTTTCCAGTAACATTTGTCGTACGAGGCTACTCCAGAAATGAGGTTCCTTATCATTTCCTGACGCAAATGCAGGCAAAGAATCATGGCGGAACATGAGCACTTGTGGCGTGGCCTTGCCCATGAGGATAAGCAGTAAATACTCAATGGCAAATTGCTCTCCCAAGGCCCTGATGGCTTTAAGTACTACAATGGCCTGCTCTTTAGCTTCTATTTTTTCTTTAGGGTGCAGGCAATTATCACAGTGGCCGCAGCTTTTCTCATCATTGTATTCTTCCCCAAAATAATACAGCAAGGTTTTGCGCCGGCATACACTGCTTTCTGCATAAGACACCGTTTCATTAATTAATTGAGCACCGGCTTCTCTTTCGCTCAGCGGCTTATCCCGCATCAGGTGTTCCAGTTTGCTCACGTCTTTATGCGAATAGTACAGCAGGCATTTTCCTTCCATACCATCCCGGCCTGCCCGGCCGGTTTCCTGGTAATAATTCTCAATAGATTTTGGAATGTTATAATGAATTACAAAACGTACATCGGGCTTATCGATACCCATTCCAAAAGCAATGGTGGCTACAATTACATATACATCTTCATTCAGAAATTGATCCTGCCTTTTAGCACGCAGTTTGGCATCCAGGCCGGCATGATAGGCTACAGCACTTATACCATTTGCGTTAAGCATCCCCGCAAGTTCTTCTGTTGTTTTCCGGTTAAGGGTATAGATAATGCCGCTCTTATTTTTATGCAGTTGAATAAAGCGCACAATGCTTTTATTGGTTTGCTCCAGGTTCACTTTGGGTAAAACTTCGTAACTCAGGTTGGGCCTGTTAAAAGAAGAAATAAACACCTGCGGATTTCTGAGTCCTAAGTTCTTTACGATATCGCTCTGCACTTTTGGCGTAGCTGTAGCCGTAAGGGCAATGATCGGAATTTTGGGGTTAATCATATCCATCATTTCCTTAAGCCTCCGATATTCCGGCCTGAAATCATGACCCCACTCGGATATACAATGTGCCTCATCCACCGCAAAAAAGGAAATCTCCAGTTCACGAAAGAAATCTATATTTTCTTCCTTGGTAAGTGTTTCCGGTGCTACGTATAACA
>DGQO01000103.1 GCA_002400445.1 Chitinophagaceae bacterium UBA4412 | reverse complement strand
CGGCGCAATAATGCGAAGGCTGGCACCGCTATCCGGTTCATCGGCCTGGTAATCTTTGCAGGGGTACCACACACTAGCGCCCAGTCCCTGGCAGGCTACGCTCATCCACGGATTACCTTCGCTGTCTTTTTTCCATATCCAGCCGCCATCCCAGGGCGCATTACGGGCTTCCCGGGGTGTACCATGAAAATAGAATACAATGGTTCTTGGTCCGGGGGCAATTTTATACCTGGCCGCTGAATCTCTGAACATGAGCCAATACACATTTCCCTCCCGCCTAAGGGGCAAATGCTGGCCTTCATAGACGGCGCTATCCAGCATCATGGGTTCCTGCAAATCAATTTGCATAAGCTGTGCGCCTTCATCAAAAAAGCTAAGTTCATTTTTGCCGATGATGGTTTTCTTTTCAAAATCGGGCTTTACGGTGATGTCGTAATGAAGCACATCCCAGCGCTGCCGAAATTCGCCATTACTACCTCGCAGTGTATCCTGCCTGGTAAATGTTTTATTGCGTACTGTCAATTGTGCAAAAAGAGAAAGCGTGCTGCTCATCAATAAAGCAATGAAGAAGGTCTTAAGGGCAGTACATAGAAAACGCTGGTGCATATCATGAATTGAAGAATAAAAATAAGCGATTCCTGATTGTGGCTTTGCGGCTAAATATATAAATGGTTCAGGTGCTTTGCATAAATTTATGCATCATTGTAATGTATGCGCTTACTTCATCGCCGGATTTTATTTTTTTGTATAATATTTTGCAGTAGCCTCCTGCTCATGCAATGCCATGTGCAACAAGACGGCAACCACCGCATTTTCAGGTATAATGAAGCAAGCGGCATTGCGTCTCTCGATCCTGCATTTGCAAAAAACCAATCCATTATTTGGGCCATACACCAATTGTATAATACCCTCGTAGAAGTGGATGATTCCCTGCACATCCGGCCTTCGCTGGCCTATCGCTGGAAATTTAGCGATGATAAAAAAGAAGTTACGTTTTTCCTTCGGCCCGATGTGTACTTTCATGATGATCCTGTTTTCCCAAACGGGGGTGGTAGAAAAGTTACTGCCTTTGATGTGGCCTATAGTCTTGGCAGAATTTTAGATGCCCGCACTGCCAGCCCGGGCGCCTGGATTTTTAATAACCGTGTAGATAGTCTGCAGCCTTTTCTTGCGCTGAATGACAGTGTATTTCAGCTAAAACTGCAGCAACCTTTTCAGCCGATTTTAGGGATTTTAAGTATGCAGTATTGTTCTATCATTCCGCAGGAGGCGGTGGCTAAGTATGGTCCTGATTTCCGGCGGCATCCCGTGGGCAGCGGGCCATTCAGGTTTGTGGCCTGGGAAGAAGGGCAGGCCCTTGTTCTTGGAAAGAACCCAAACTATTTTGAAAAAGACAGCGCCGGTACAAGGTTGCCGTATCTTGATGGTATCAAAGTAAGTTTTTATGAAAGCAAGGCTACGGAGTTTTTAGAATTTCGCCAGCACCGCCTTGACTTTATCAATGACATAGATCCATCTTTTAAAGACGAAATTCTTACTAAAACGGGTAACCTGAAAAAGCAATGGGTAGGCAAAATTCAATTGCAAAAACAGCCCTATTTAAACATTGAGTATCTCGGCATATTGCTGGATAGTACGCAGCCCATCATGCGTAACTCACCGTTGCGGTTTAAGAAAGTGCGGCAGGCCATCAATTATGGTATCAACCGTAAAAAAATGATGCTTTACCTGCGCAATTCCATTGGCACCGCAGCAGAGAGTGGCTTTGTGCCAATGGGCTTACCATCCTTTGATGCTGCAGCGGTGCCAGGTTATACTTATGATGTTGCTAAAGCAAGGGCTTTGCTCAGCGAAGCTGGCTTTCCGCAAGGACGTGGGCTTCCGCAAATCACGCTGCTCACCATTCCCATTTATACTAACCTGGCCAGTTATGTAGCCAATGAATTAAAGCAAGTGGGCATTCCTGTGCAGGTGGAAACGGTACAGAAAAGCCTCTTGCTGCAACAAACCAGTAAATCGCAGGCGGCTTTTTTCAGGGGTAGCTGGATAGCGGATTATCCTGATGCAGAAAACTACCTGAGTGTATTTTACAGTGCAAACCCGGCGCCGCCAAATTATACCCGCTTTGCCAATAAAACTTTTGATGCATTGTATGAAGAGGCTTTGAAAGAAGAAAATGATGAGGCAAGGTATCGGCTATACCAGCAAATGGATCGCATCATCATAGAAGAAGCGCCCGTAGTACCCCTGTGGTACGACATGGCGCTTCACCTTGTACAAAATAATATCAGCAATTTTATTCCAGACGGGCTCAATATGCTCGAACTCCGCCGCACAAGAAAACTTTAGTTTGCCTGCTTCTTCAATTTATCTTTAAATACCTTTTTAAATTTCTCCACTTTTGGCCGAACTACAAATTGGCAATAAGGCTGGTTGCCATTCTGGTTATAATAATCCTGGTGATAATTTTCCGCCTTGTAAAATTTCGTCATCGGCTCCAGTGTTGTTACAATGGGTTTTGCAAATGCACCGCTTTTATCAAGCTTCGCTTTATATTGCTCGGCCACATCTTTCTGATGTTGGTTCTGGTAGAAAATAACACTTCGGTATTGTGG
>DGQO01000101.1 GCA_002400445.1 Chitinophagaceae bacterium UBA4412 | reverse complement strand
ATAACTGATAAGGTTAGTGCGAAAATTATTCGTGTAGAAGCCACCATAGCTAATATTGCCGGTAGACTGTTCACCCCGCTGTGCGGCAGTGGCCAGGATGGAAATCGGCTTTTCATTCATGAAAAGAGCTTTGCAGTTTTCGAGGCTCCAGCCGAGTGTAGTGCTGCGGGTGCGGGGCACATCGCAACTCAGGATGGCCCGATCGTCTGGCCGGTTATTGCAGCAATCGCTAAGCACAAGGTTAAAGCGTGCGCCTTTTGCTTTGATGATATTGTACACATCTTCAATGTTCATAGAGCTGGCCATAGCATCTTCGAAACTTTTATTGGAGAGCGCCATATTGGGATAGCTGCGGTTTGCATTGGGATCATTAAAGCCATGGCCCGAATAATAAAATACCACGAGATCGTTTGCATTAGGTTGCAAATTGGTTACAGCGCTGGCCACATTTTGTTTACTAAAATCGGCCCCAAAAATTACTTTGGAATCGAAGCCGATGCCCATAAATTCTGCGAGGTCTTTAAACATTTTGAGGTTGCGGTCTTTGTCTAAAACGCAGGTATTGCCAATGAGATCATCATCCGTGTTGGCCACAATTACGAGGTGCAGTACATCTTTCCTTTGCTGTGGGGTGAGGGAACGGGGCTTTACCGTAAAGAGGTTTTTGTAAAAGGCATCGTCTTCAAAAAAGAAGGCGCCTACAAGATCTTCGGTGAGGTCCTGTTGCTCCAGCAATACAGGCGGTTCTGTAAATTTTGCATTGGCAGTTCCTTGTTCATCGGGGCTTGTAACCGCCCAGGGCTCAAAGAGACCCGTGTTGCGGTCTTGCTTAAACCAGAAGCGTTCGGGGTAGTACTTATAATCTTTGTCACCCTGGATGATGCGGGGGTTAGAACCTTTGAAATACAATTTCGTGGTATCGGTATATCCATTTTTATCGGTAAGATATTTTTCTTCCATGTCTAGTTCTACCACCATGTCTTCATGAGTTTCGGCATCAGTAAATCGTACCCGGTAAAAACCTGTTCCATCTTCTTCCCGAACTAAAAACACGTTATACTCGGCCGTGTCTGCAAGGTCTGTAAAGCGGTAGGCCATGTAAAACAATGACTGCGATTGTGCGGCTTCGGTGGCAAAAATGCAAATGATGCACAGGCCGATGAGTTTTGATTTCATGCTTTAGTATGTAGTAGTTTAAAAATACAAAACTGTGGGGGAGGCCCGATAAATTTAATTTATTTTGATGTAAAAGACGGCGTTTTAAATGCTGTGGTTTTAAAATGAGGCGTTAAAAGTAGGGATCCTTTCTGCACCAAGGGTTGTAAGAGAGGAGGGTTGCGGGCAGGGAGGCTGAAGATTTTAGCGCTAAATAAGGCTGCTAAATCGTGGATGCTATATCTATTCCAGTTACCTTATGCTTAGCTTATTTTGTGATTTAAAAACCGCAATACAATTCTTGAATAAGCGCTAAAAAAAGTTATTTTACACTGTGCCGATATATCAATTTCCTTCACAATGCAGAAGATACCTAAGCCAATGGATGATTGCTTTGCTATGCCTTGTGAGCCTGCAGGCTACTGCGCAAAAGCAAAAGGCAGATAGCATGCAAGTGCTGCTGGCAAAGCAACACAGCGATACTGGCAGGGTAGAATGTATGTGGAAAATGGCTAGTTATCTTTATTCTTATGCACCCGACTCTTCATTACGAGTTGCCCAAAAAGCGCTTTTCCTGGCGCAGCGGATTAAGTATGCAGAGGGAGAGTCCCGCTCGCTGGGGCAGATGGCCAATGGCTTTTTGAGCATGGGAAATTATTCCAAAGCCCTGGAGTTTTACCTGCGAAAATTAAGGCTGGAGGAGAAGGGCAAAAGTTCTTACAACCTGGCAAGTGTGATCATGAATATTGGTATTGTGTATGCTTACCGGGAAGAATACGATCTCTCTCTAAACTATTTACGGCAGGCAGATTCCATCATAGAAACAGAGCAGCTTACCGATCTGCGTTTTAATATCAACTTAAACCTGGGAGATGTTTATTACCGCAAAGACAATACAGATTCTGCCTATGCATATTTTGACCGCAGCCTGCAGCAGGCACAGGAAATGAAGGATGTAGATTTTACGGGCACCGCCATGGTTGGCCTTGGCAATACTTATTTAAAGGCACAACGCTATGACCTGGCGTTAAAAATTTATAAAGCTGCCATCGTGTTTTTGTTTGCAGCCAATGATGAAGATTTTGTGTGTGAAGCCTATTTGGGATTAGCCAAATTGTACAAAGCCACACAGCAGCCAGACTCAAGCCTGCACTATGCAAAAGCATCTTACACCCTTGCCCGCAAAGATCTTTTTCAAAGTCGTGAACTGGAGGCAGTAATGTTCCTTACGGAAGTCTATAATGAACAGAACAAAAAAGATAGTGCGTTTTTATACCTGCAAAAGGAAAAGCTGTTGAGCGATGATATTTATAGCAAAGAGAAAATCAGGGAATCAGAAAGTATAACTATCAATGAAAAACTCCGGCAGGATGAAATGGCGGAAGCAGAGCGAAGGCACAAAGATGAGCGGCGGCAGCAATTGCAACTCTTACTTATTGGCCTGGCCATTCCCACATTATTTTTATTTACGGTACTGCTTAGCCGCATTAAGTTACCGGCACGCATCATTCGTTTCTTAGGCATTATCTCCTTGCTTATTTTATTTGAATACCTCACCTTGCTACTGCACCCGCTGGTAGAGGCATTCACACATCATACACCCATCTACGAATTGCTCATTTTTGTGGTGATAGCTTCCATGCTCATTCCTGCGCATCACCGCATAGAGCACTGGCTCATTCATAAGCTTACCCTGCCGCGGGCGTCTAAGGGTAAAAAAGGCCTAAACCCACGGAAGGAACCTGCATAGGGTGTATTCGAAGCCGGGGAGAAATAAAAAAGCCGGCCCAAATCATTGGGCCAGCGCTAAGCAATTTCCTTTCATTAATTACCCGGACGAAGCGGGCGAGGATTCACCGTAGTGTCAATACCCCGCATTTGCATGCCCGTATCCACGGGGGCGGGAGACACGGTAGTTGTTACGGTGTCTTTATTGGTAGTGGTTTCGGTTTTGTTCCCGCTTTCATTACAGGCCACAAACATGAAAACCATGCATGCAGCGGCGAGGCAGCGCAATTCGTTCTTTGTCTTTAAATTGATCATGATAAGGTTTTAGTATTTTAAAGTACAGGTTATATTTTGCAATTCATAGCACAGCTCTCAATCTTTTAAACACCGGCTTTTTTTGGTAACCGTCTATTGGATGATACCTACCCCGATTTTATACCTGTGCCTACATTCCTTTCTGGATAAAATCTGAGACATTGCATAAAGTTTTTGAGGCTTTGTAGCTGGTTGCAACAGCCAGGCAAAAACCCTTGCTGAGCATATCCGGGATAAAAATTTCCGATAGTGATCATATAACTTCTCCGGTTACACTAAATTGTAGTATGAAGAAGTGGGTATTGCTTTTTTTAGTTTTCTATCATTTGCCGGGGAAGTCCTTTGCCCAGGGAAATCTGGACAGTCTGGAGCATATCATTTCCCTGGGAAAAAAGGACCAGGCCGAAGCAGAGGCATTGAATAAACTGGCTGAAATCTATGGCCGTAAGGATTATGCAAAAGCAAAATTTTATTTGCAGGCTTCTTATAATATTGCGAAAGGCCTTACCTCACAGCGACCCCTTGGCGTCATTTATTTTCACTATATTAACTTGTTTCAGAATACAGGAAATATAGATAGCGCCAGCTATTACCTGGGAAAGCTGGCAGCGCTTGCACAGCAGGCTAATCCTAAGGAAAGGGAGCATATACAGGCAAATTATTATCATTCTGCAGGCCTTTATCATAAGAAAAAGGGTGAGATAAAAGAAAGTATCCTTTTTTATAAAAAAGCGCTGGAACTCCCCATCAATAAAAATAAATCCGATGCCGGTACTGCAGGGCTATATCTCAACCTGGGAAATGCGTATTCCATAATATCAAAGCCTAAAGAAGCGCTGCAAAATCATCTCATTGCATTGGAAATATTTGAGAGACTTGATAACAAACTAGGGAAATCCTTTTGTTACCAGGCCATAGGCCTTTCTTATGGAGAGCTTGGGCAATTAGATCGAAGTTTGGTATTCGCAAAAAAATCCCTCGATATTAAATTGGCGATTGGCGATAAAAGATCAATTACTACAGCTTATAATTCCATCGGCAGTATTTATTTAGACCAGGATAAATATGATAATGCTATTGAGAATTTTGAAAAATCCTTAGAGTTAGCCAGGGAAATGAACCTGGTGGCAGATGAGCAGCGGGCCCTTTTCAACATTGGTAAGGCTTATGCAGATAAGAACGAAGGATTAAAAGCTAATGATTATTTTAAGCAATCACGAGTACTGAGTACCAGAATAGGAGATACAAGTTTCGTTATTTTGGTAGATGGAGAATTGAACAAATTGGCAAGTAAGAAAGAAGAAAAATTGGGATTTGAAAAAAAACTGGTAGGCTCTGTGGAATTATTGGATGCCAGGGGAGATATGAAAACTAAAATTGCGGTTTATAGAAATACAGCAGATTATTATACATCCACCGGCGATTTTGAAAAAGCCTTGTCATATACGAACAAATATTATCAATTGTATGACAGTTTGAAAAGCAGTGAACTTCAGTTTCAGTTCAGGCAAATGGAAGAGCAATTCAATTCCGATAAAAAGGAAAATGAAATTGCACTCTTGAAAAAAGATAAACTGATTGACAAGGGAAATCTGCAGCAGCAGAAAATATTGAAATATGCGGGGTATTCTATTAGCTTGCTCCTGCTGTTGATGAGTATTTTTATATTCAAAAGAATCCGGATGGGCCAGCAGGTAAAGGAGCTGAAATTACGTAACCAGATTGCGGCCGATCTGCATGATGAAGTGGGTAGTTCCTTAAGCAGTATCCATTTGCTCAGCCAGATGGCAGAACTAAAGGAAACGAACCCAGGCGCCAAAAATATTTTAAACAAAATGACCAATAATGTGCACGAGACCATTGAGCGGATGAGCGATATCGTATGGGTTGTAAAGCCAAAAATAAATGACACCCAAAGTTTAAAGACCAGGATGGAAAACTTTATGTATGAAATATGCGATGGTAAAGAAATAGAAGGTAATTTCTCCAGCGACGACATGGCACACTTGAATTTAACAATGGAGCAGCGGAAGAATCTTTATTTAATTTTTAAAGAAGGCGTAAACAATGCCGTGAAATATTCGGGTACAAAAAAACTGGACGTGAATGTGGTTATCAAGGGTAATCTTTTTGAGATGTGCATCAAAGATTATGGTAAAGGTTTCGATACGCATACCTGCCAGCGAGGTAATGGCCTGGAAAATATGCTGGGCAGGGCCAAAGAGATGCATGCAGACCTGCAGATCAATTCGCTTCCCGGGCAGGGTACCCAGATCAACTTGCAGGTGAAATTGTAACCTGTTCTCGGTATTGCGCCCATTTGTTTAAGCCATTAATATTGTAAAAAAGATATTTTGATAAGTGTAGCCATATTTGAAGATAATAAGCATGTACGGGAAAGTCTCCAACTTCTGCTCAGTGAAACCGAGGGCTTCACTTGTACGGGTGCTTATAAAGATTGCGATAATATTATAGAACATTTAGCCCGCAATCCCTGCGATATTGTTTTAATGGATATTGAAATGCCTGGCATGAATGGCATAGAAGCCACTAAACTGGTTAAATCGAATTTTCCTGAAATTGAAGTTTTAATACAAACTGCTTTTTATGATGACGAATACATCTTCAATGCCATTACCAATGGAGCTTCTGGTTACCTGCTCAAATCTACCTCGCTAGCAAAATACATGGAGGCCTTAACGGAAGTGAGTACTGGTGGCTCTCCTATAACGCCAGGTATTGCAAGACGAATGCTTGACTTGTTTCAAAAAAATGTACCAGGGCCCGGAAATCAGAAATATGGTCTCACCGACAAAGAAAAAGAAGTACTTCAGCACCTGGTGCTGGGTAAAAGCTATAAAATGATTGCTGCTGCCATGGGCATTTCGCTGGAGACCGCTAAGACCCATAGTAAGCATTTTTACCAGAAGCTGCATGTGCACTCCGCTCCCGAAGCAGTAGCTAAGGCCATTAAGGAGAGGATTGTGTAAGGGACAAGGGGAGGTAATTTCGCCTACGCTTCCATCTTATTAAACTGCCATTCAAGATTCAGTAGGGAACTCACTCCCACTACTTTTTACCAATTCCAATTCAAGATCCCATCATTTTTTTTCTCAGAGCCCACAAGCACCATCTTTTTTTTATCCTCAAAGTTCTGTAAGAACGCAATTGTCCGCAATGCTCATCAGCCAGTGGGACTGTTACGGCAATTAGTATAGCGATTGCAACGGGTTATTTTAAGACCTGTCTGGCGGAATAATCTATGCCAGTGTCCACTTGTTGTAATGCGTTTGCCAGTTATTAAGCCGGCTTTACCGGTAGCACATTGATGCGGGAAACTTTGGCAATGGAACATAGTTTTATGCAAAACTAAAAACGATGAAATATCTCCTGGCAATCATCATCTTCTGCACCCTGACATTCACCTGCGCAGCCCAAAATGTTGGAATAGGTATTCAAACGCCGCACGCTTCTGCCGCTCTGGATGTAACCAGCAGCACGAGAGGAATTTTATTTCCCCGCATGAGCACCATTGCAAGACTGGCTATAAATAATCCAGCCCAGGGGTTACTGGTTTATGATAGTACTATAAAACAAATGCAGTATTATGATGGCAGCAGTTGGCGGGCAATTTTTCCCGATAATACGGGCTGGAGAACGGGTGATCCCATAGCGCCAATACAGGGCACCACACCATTTATTCCCATCCTCACCGAAAATGACAAGCGCCTGGTTTTCGTTGGTGGCACCGATATTCAGGATTTGGCATTAGCAGGAACCGGCTGGAAAGGTGGAGGTCTTATTGTGAAGGGTGTTGATTATGAGGTTGGAGTTTATGATTACCTGACCTTCGACGGCAATGGCATAGAAGCAAGACGTCTTGCTCTTGGAGAAACAATTAAGCGCAACTTAACCCTAAACAGGTATAATGGAAATGTTGCCATTGGTGACAATGGCGGCAGTCATGCACGCCTGGAAATTTCAGGCAGTGTAGGCGCTTCTGTTGCTATGTTTGGTGCTGATAAATACGGGGTTACAATTTCCGCCGACAACCCGGAAATTGGCTTTAACTATTTCTACAACAACGGTACAAAAACAATCAAAGCCGGTTATGGAGGTTATATAGGTATGACACCCGGCAATGGCAATATTTATATCGGCAATTTTGACGGCGCACAATCCACTACTAATTTCGGCGCCATCACCGGCGCAAGTATAAAAATGTATATTCTTCAAAATGGCAATGTTGGTATCGGTACCACTAATCCAACCTACAAATTATCTGTAAATGGCAATATCCGCAGCAAAGAAGTTGTGGTAGAAAGCAATTGGGCAGATTATGTTTTTAAAGATGACTATGCATTACTTTCTTTAAAAGAAACCGAAAAATTTATCCTGGAAAACAAACATCTGCCTGGAGTTCCCTCTGCAAAAGAAATACAGGAAAATGGGCTGGCGATCGGTGATTTGCAAACGAAGATGATGGCTAAGATTGAAGAGCTCACTTTGCACATTATTGAATTAGAGAAGCAAGTGGTGGCATTAAAAAATAGAAAGTAATTCGCTTTTTCATTCAGAGAAACCATTGAATATGTACAGGAAATTTTTTTTAATGCTCTTGACTGTTTTTATCTGCTGCAATCTCTGTGCCCAGCAGGTAGAAAGGAATGATTGTGGCGAGAACGTGCGCAAGAATGCCAGGGCCTCCGTAGATCTTGGCTTAAGACAGCAGCGAATAGCCCAACTGGGTATTGCAGCCACCTTGCCTTATACGATGAAAATACAGGTTGTTGTATTTTATAAAGATGCGCCCACCGTGACTGATGCGGATATTAACCGCAATATCACCAATATGGTCAATTTTTACCGGCCGCATAATATTTGTTTTGTATTGTCGGACATTGAGTATGTAAAAGACGCCTCCATGGCAAATTTTAATGCAGCAAATGAAACCCAGTTAATCTCCTATACCAGGCCCTATTACCTCACTATTTTTATTCACACAGAACTGGTAGATGCCAGCGGTGATTTAAATGGGATAGCTTACGCTATTCCCAATACCTATCTTTCCGTGGTAGATGATGCCATATTAAGCACAACAAACACTTCAACACTGGCACATGAAATGGGTCATTGCTTTGGACTTTACCACACTTTCGAAGGCCAATTTGGCGCTGAGAACCCGGCTAGAACGGGCTCTTGTGCAAATTGTGATACCAAAGGCGATTACCTCTGCGATACTGAAGCAGACCGCAATACGTCCGAAACTTCTATATCAACCTCCTGCCTTTACACAGGTACCTTAAAGTCATCCTGCGACCAGATGCCCTTCGTAATGGAACCCCGCAACATCATGACCTACGGGCGCCGGGTGTGCAGGGATCATTTTACCAATGGCCAGGGAGAACGGGCCCGCAATTATATTCTTACAGAACTCATGTTATACAACTGTATTGCACCCGATGTAGTTACGATAACCTCAGCGGTAAATAGCAGCGGCGGTGTTTTATCGCTCACCGCAAAAAACCTGATCAATATTGCGAGCCCATCTTACCTGATTGGGGGCAGTGCCCAAATGTTGATGAGGGCAGTCATGATCAGAATTGGGCCAGGTGCGGCTTTCAGGCCAACGGCCCCCGGAGCTAAGGTGGCACTTAGACCAAATACACTCTGCCAGTAAGCCTTTGGTTTTGCTAAGTTGTAAACCAGTAAGTGCTGATATCCGTTCATAACCTCGGAAAAGAATGGGTTTAAGGCACCGTAAATAATCCTTCATCTTAAGCGATGAAACAATCGCATGCATAGAAGCATAACTATTTGCTGCAGGCAGGTTTCTAAAAAGAAATAAATCTTTGGCCGAAATTCTTGTAATTATATTTATAGAGCATTAAAATCAGCAAAAGAACAGATTGGTCAAGCTACCAGCAATAAATGTTTAAACGAAAACACTATATTCTTTTTGTACTCAGTTGCATTTCATCTCTTTGTTATGCGCAATTGCCCCAGCACCTTAACTTTCGTACACTCACTGAAAAGGACGGACTTTCTGATAAAAAAATAAACAGCATTGCCCAGGATAAAAATGGCATCATCTGGATAGGCAGCTACAATGGTCTCAATCGTTATGATGGCAATAGGGTGAAAACTTTTTATACGGATAATGCTGGCAGTACATTCGGCGAAATAACTTACTTACAGGCTACTGAGAATGGGTTATGGATTTGCACGCCCTCCAAAGTGTTTTATATGTTTGTACACTCAGAAAGAGTACGGCTGCTGGGAAATTTTGTGAATGCGGCAATTAATAAACAAGTTGCAGGCTATACATTGGTTGACGACAAAAATGTATTCAACCTCCCTTCTGACGAACAGATGGCAGACGAAAACTTTCATGTAGAACCTGCCTTAAAGCGGGTGCCATCTAAACTGGGTTATAATCAAATTATTTATGACAAATCTGGCCAGCCCTGGTCTTTTTATGGCAATAGCATTCTGCGCCTAAACAAGCAGGATTTAAAAATCGAACAGGCGTATATTGGCCCCGGTACTGTTATACAAAAACTATTCTTCGATGCGCAAAACAGGTGCTGGGTAGGCACCTGGGGAAAGGGTGCTTTTATTTTTGATCCGGTAACCGGCTCTTTAAACCAATTTAATATCGGCGAAAACAATTTCGTTGTTCTCGGTTTTAGTTACTGGCAGCAGAAGGATAAAAGGTTTCTCGTACTGGCCTCTGATCATTCCCTAATATTGGTAGATGAAGCAAATCTTGAATATAAAATATTCAATGATATTGGATTGTTTCGTATAAATAGCGGCTTTACCGATAAGGATAATAATCTTTGGCTGGCTTGCGAGGATGCTGTAAGGTTGGTCAGTTTTGGGCAAGATCTGTTTACGGTGATTCCCATCATGGCACCATCGTCTACAAGGAAAGCTCCATGGGTAACTGGCGTGTACAGTATCAGAGAAACCACCAATAGCTTTTGGCTTGGCAAAAGATATTTAGGCGGCATATTTGAGTATGATAAAAACTGGTACTTAAAACAATTCTGGCCGTTTTTATCAAGTAGTGGCAATAAACTCATTGAAGAGCATAGCCGTGAAGTTTTTGATTTTTCCGAAGATAATGGGCGTATGTACATTACGTCTGAACTTGGACTATTTGTGTTAAATGGATCGTCTGAAGAAAGATTGCTGGCTCCGGAAGGAGACAGTAACAGGTTACCCCAATTTAGAAATATCGAACGGGAGAATGACAGCACCTGGTGGATAAGGTCTTACACTACGGGTATTTATATTTTTAATCCCCGCACGGAAAAATTTGTGCGACACTATTCAATCCTGGATCAACAGCAACAGCAGCAACCACTCCATTATATATTGAGAACTAAAAAGGGAGAGGTGTTTGCCACCACTTTTCAAGGTTTGTACAGCCTGGGCAGCAACCAGGAATTTAAAAAAATATCCATACCCGATGCGCCATCCGAGTATATGCTCGGGATGGCTGAAGATAAAAATGGCATTCTTTGGATTACCAGTTCCAATGGCATGTTTGCCTTTGATCCTGCAAGTAAAGTAATCGTTGAAAGGTTTAAGGGTTTTCCCGAAATGGGTTTTTGTTACCGTGTTACCGTAGATGACTACAACAATGTTTGGTTTAATTGCCAGAAAGGATATTGGTGCTGGATGCAAAGCAGGCAGCAAATGCTGAAGTTTAATTATGATATGGGATTGCCTGACAACCGACTGGAAGCTGGGATAACAAAAGGCCCAACGGGCATCATCTATGCCGGTGCCAATGATGCAGTTGTAGCGTTTGATCCTGCCTTTATTATGAACTATTCAGTAAAAGCGACGGCGATTATTACAGATGTACTTGCCAATCACCTTCGGTCTAATACCAGTATCAAAAATGACAGCACGCAAATCCTCAAACTCCAGGCGGGCAGTTATGACTTGCTCATCAACTTTTCTGTAACAGATTATGCAACTCCCGGAAATTATGAGCTGTATTACAAGATTGAACCCGGTATTGATGATTGGTCACTTGCCGAAAATGGATCTGTAAATTTCAGCGGACTGGAATATGGAGATTACAGCGTTAAGGTTAAAGGAAGAAATAATTTAACAGGCGGTTTCAGTAAGCCTTATTTTTTATTACTTCATATTGATCCGCACTGGTATCAGACGAACTTTTTTAAGTTGATATTACTGGCAGCTATCATTGCGCTGGTGCTCATTCTTTTTAAGCGCAGGGTAATGAAAGTGCGCAAGGATGCACAGTTCAAACAAAAAATTGCAGAATCAGAGATGAGTGTCTTGCGTTCGCAAATGAATCCTCATTTTATTTTCAACAGTCTCAATAGCATTGAAAATTTTATATTCCAAAATGAACAACGCCAGGCAAGTGATTACCTCATCAAATTTTCCAACCTAATAAGGACTATATTAGAAATTAATCAGCTTCATCTTATTCCTTTTTCAAAAGATATGCAGGCGCTCAGGTGGTATATTGACCTGGAACAAATCCGGTTTCCCCAAAAGTTCAATATCAATATTCAAATAGATCCTGCTGTAGAAGAGGGTAATTTCTACGTGCCGCCAATGATCGTACAACCCTTTATTGAAAATGCAATTGTACATGGAATTGCACATAGCAAACATGATGGGCATGACATAAGTATGCAGGTATCCCTGGAGGGAGATTTTCTACAATACATTATTCAAGATGATGGTATTGGTATGGAAGGGTCTGCAGCTATTAACGAATTGAACAAGCCAGGGCATAAGAGCGTAGGATTGCAGATAACGAGGGAACGAATACGTTTACACAACCAGGCAGGAGAAGAAAGTAATATTGAATTTAGAGATAGACAACCAGTTGGTACAATTGTTACGGTAAAGATTAAAGTTAAAAATCATGATGGAACTAAGAGCAATATTGGTAGATGATGAACTAAGCAGCTTGCAAAACCTCACGCAGAAAATAGCAAAGTTCTGCCCAAACGTTTCTGTAGTGGCCAGCAGTCGTGATCCTGAGGAAGCTCTTGAACTCATTCGCCAGCACCAGCCAGACGTTGTCTTTCTTGATATTGAGATGCCAGGTATGACTGGTTTACGAATGGTTGAAAAACTGGAGGGGTCAAACGCTGAAATTATTTTTACAACCGCTTACGATCACTATGCTGTAGATGCTATTCGTATAAGTGCCTTTGATTATCTTACCAAACCGATCGGGATTACAGATTTGCAAAATGCAGTAAATAGGCTGGAAGCTTCAAGAAAAGGAACTGGAAAGGAAAAAATAGAATTGCTTAAACACTCACCGGAAGACAGCTTTCGCTCCAATGATAAAATTGCCGTATCCGGAAATGAAGGAATAGATTTTTTTGAAATTCGGAATATTGCCCGCATTGAGTCTAGCGGTAATTATTGCATACTGCATTTCAACGATTCAAAAAGTATTACGGTCACAAGGTTGCTTAAAGATTTTGAAGAAATGCTGCTGCCATATCGCTTTTTCCGCATTCACCATTCGCATCTTATTAATCTCGACTACATCAAAAGGTATGTCCGCAGCGGGCAGGTCGTAATGCAAAATGATGATGTGATCGATGTATCCCGTAGAAAAAAAGATGAATTTCTAAAATTACTGTCAGGATAGCCCTTACCTTATTTAATGATGTCCTATAAATCCAGCCGGGTACCCTGCGTACACCCAAGTGTCTTACATCCGCTCTGGCATCTGAATACCTAATAACTGCATACCGCTTTTGAGCACATTGGCCGTCATTACGGCTAGCCGTAGCCTAAGTTGTTTCTTCTCTGCTGTTTCTGCATTGGCCACAGAATGTACCGTGTAAAAGGAATTAAAAGCCTTGGCCAGGTTAAACACATAAATCGCTATTACCGAAGGATTGAGTTCTGCGGCGGCCTGCTGAATAACTGCAGGAAATTGTTCCAGCGATACCAGGATACTTTTCTCCAAACGCAGCAGGGGAGTGCTCTCTAAAGTTTCATTGGTAGCAGCTTCTTTACGCAAAATACTTTTTATACGGGCATAAGTGTACTGAACAAATGGCCCCGTAAAACCATGAAAATCGATACTTTCCTGTGGGTTAAAAACCATTTTCTTTTTGGGATCAACCCGTAGCAGGTAAAATTTCATTGCACCCAGCCCAAGCGTTTCATACAGGTGAGCCAGTTCATCTTCCGTAAAGTCTTTTACTTTTCCCAGTTCTTCCGTGTGTTGTTTTGCGGTAGCTACCATTTCTGCTACCAGGTCGTCTGCATCTACTACCGTGCCTTCCCGGCTTTTCATTTTACCACTTGGCAATTCTACCATGCCATAACTGAGATGATAAATATTATCTGCATTTGGCAGTCCCAGTTTTTGGGCAATGAGCCTTAGCACTTTCATGTGATAGTTTTGCTCATCACCAATTACATAAATATTCCGGTCTATTTTATACTCTTCATATTTTACCTGGGCAAGGCCAATGTCTTGTGTAATGTAAACTGACGTGCCATCCCGGCGCTGCACAATCTTCCGGTCAAGTCCATCAGCGGTAAGATCAATCCACACACTGTTATCTGCTTCCTGTTCAAACACGCCCTTGCCAAGGCCCTCTTCTACAATTTTTTTACCTAGTAAATAGGTATTGCTCTCATAATAGGTTTTATCAAAATCGCTACCTATTTTTTTATAAGTTTCATTAAAACCTTCATACACCCAACTGTTCATGCGACGCCATAAATCCATCACCTCCCCATCGCCGGCTTCCCATTTCAGTAGCATTTGTTGTGTGGCTTTCATGATGGGTGCTTCTTTTTCTGCCACTGCTTTTTCCATGCCGTCTTGTACGAGTTCTTCTATTTGCCGCTTGTATTCGTCATTAAACTTTACATAATAATCACCCACAAAATGATCACCCTTTTCCTGTTGAGTTGCTGGTGTTTCGCCTTCGGCAAACATTTGCCAGGCGATCATACTTTTACAGATATGTATGCCCCGGTCGTTTACAATACAACTCTTGAACACTTCATTTCCGCAGGCTTTCAACATTTCTGCCACACTCCAGCCCAGGAAATTATTTCGAAGATGGCCCAGGTGCAGCGGTTTGTTGGTATTGGGAGATGAATATTCCACCATCACTCTTTTGCCATTAGCCTGCTGCTTGCCAAAATCATCCTTCTCATAATTATCGCTCAGTAATTTTTGCCAGTAATGATCTTGTATGCTCAGGTTTAAAAATCCCTTAATTACATTAAAACCATTAAAAAAATCGGGCTCTGCCGCAAGGAGGGCTTCACCCAATTGCTGTCCAAGATCCACAGGATTCTTACCTGTCTTTTTGAGCAAAGAGAACAGAACGATCGTATAGTCGCCTTCAAATTCTTCTTTCGTTTGATTTACCTGGAAATCTGCAGCCGCAAATGGGCCGGTATAGAGGGCAGTGAGCTGTTTTACAACGGCTTCCTGTAAAGATTCAACGATGGACATGCCGCAAAACTAACAAAATTCATTGCATAGTTTTTGAATTCCTATTGCCGGTAGCTGTGTATTCACGGGCTTTTATGCCCTACACAGGCCTAAGTTCCAATATGCGGCGGGTGTTTTGCAGGAATTGGTTACTTTTGCGGCCTTTTAAGAAAATTATGATTAGTGTAAATAATGTAACCCTTGCCTATGGCAAGCGGGTTCTGTTCGACGAAGTAAATATTAGTTTCACCAAGGGCAATTGCTATGGTATCATTGGTGCCAATGGTGCAGGGAAATCCACGTTTTTAAAAATCATCAGTGGAGAAATTGAGCCCAATAAGGGCACGGTGAGCATCACCCCCGGTGAACGTATGGCGGTACTCAATCAAAACCAATTTGAATTTGATGAGCAAACCGTGTTAAATACGGTGCTGATGGGCCATAAGAAAATGTGGTCTGTAATGCATGAGCGGGACGCCATCTACAGTAAAGAAGATTTTACAGAGGCCGATGGTCTTAAGGCTGGCGAACTGGAACATGATTTTGGTGAAATGGGTGGCTATACTGCAGAAAGCGATGCAGCCACGATGCTTAGCCAACTTGGGGTAAAAGATGAAGTGCATGCTGTGCTCATGAAAGACCTGAGTGCAAACCTCAAAGTGCGGGTATTGCTGGCGCAGGCCCTTTTTGGCAACCCGGATATCCTGCTGCTGGATGAACCGACCAACAACCTTGACGTGGAAACCATTAGCTGGCTGGAAAATTTCCTGGCCGACTATGAAAATATTGTATTGGTCGTAAGCCATGATCGTCACTTTCTGGATGCCGTGTGTACGCATGT
>DGQO01000226.1 GCA_002400445.1 Chitinophagaceae bacterium UBA4412 | reverse complement strand
ATTTTAAGGTGCACGAAAGGGCATCCACACTGCTCATGCAGCACGGATGCCCTTCTTGAGTAACTGATTTCTAAATAAACAACATTTTTACACCCGGGCCCTCACTCTTCTTATAAAAATCTCCTACGGTAATTACTTCTTCAATGCCTTCATACAGGTCTTCCTGTTTGTAATGAAACATATCCATGGCTAAGCGGCAAGCCCACATTTTTACGCCGGAAGCTGATAATATGTCCAGGAACTCAGGTATTTCCGGCATATCAATTTTCTCCATTTCCTTTTTCATAAAATGAGTGGCCAGGGCTTCCATGCCGGGCAGGCCGCCCACCATGGTAGGAATATGCATTGCAGGGTTACCCACCGTAGCCACACGCAGGCTGGCTAACTTCTTTTTGTGCACGGCTTCGAGCCCAAAAAAAGTGAAGAACATTTCTGCTTCAATACCTTCCATCCTGGCACCATTGGCCAGTACGAAGGCTGCATATACATTTTCCAGGGTAGCCTTGCTCAGGATGATCATCATCTTGCGGATGGCACCGTTATCGTTATCCATGATTAATTATTTTAGGTTGATTAAATGCAACTTGCGGGTTTTGGAATACCTGCAATCTTGGTGGCTGTTTTTAAAGGTGCAATGGGAAAGAGTTGATAAAACTCCTTAATGTCTACAACCCCGCTTTTACCAATTCGCCTGATGCTTAGTGCTACCTGGTTCTGCTGTTCTTTCTGCAAATATTTAAGTACTTCCCAGTGGCGGGGTGTTAGAATTATATTGGCCTGCGCCGCCAGGGCTTCACCAATATTTTCATCCCACTGACTAAAATCTTTGAGGTATCCTTCCTCATTTACCGTGATGTTTTTTCCTGCAATCATTTGTTCCATAAAAATTGACGTTTTAATGTGATAAGAGTTTTACTCAAATTGTTTTCCGGCTTCACTCATCCTGGCAGATACGAATGGAATATGCGTTCCTTTGAGCAGCACGTTCCAGTATATCCACCGGAAAGCAAGTTTACCCATGTGGTTCATGCGGGTTTCTTTAAGGAGGCGCAGCGGTCCTACGCCTGGAAATGGAAAGCTTCCTTCTACCGGTTCATGGGTGTAGTTAAAATCAATGAGCAAGGCCTTGCCTTCACCTGTTTCTATAAAGCAATTGGCATGGCCATCAAAATCTTCTTTCAAGGGCTCACCATGCACATACCGCATGATGTTTTCTGTAAGAATCTCTGCTTCAAAATGCGCTACAGATCCAGCCTTTGATGAGGGAAGATCAGTGGCATCGCCAATGACAAAAACATTCTCGTGGTTCTTACTTTGCAGGGTAGCCTTATGGGTGGGCACATAGTTTAAATCATCACCCATACCACTCCGTTCAATGAGGCTATCTCCTTTATTTGTGGGTACCGTTACGAGCAGATCAAAGGGAATTTCCCGGCCACCGTAATCAATGATGCAATGCCGGTCATTATCTACTTGTTCTATGGCAAAGTCGCTTTCAATAGCGATATTTTTTTCCTCAAGCAAATGCTCAAAAGCTGCTGTGGCCTTTGGTTTGGTGAAAGCTCCATCCAATGGCGTCACAAAAGTGATCTGCACTTTGTCACGCATTTTTTTCCTCTTAAAATAATCGTCGGCCAGGAAGGCAAACTCCAGCGGGGCAACGGGACACTTGATAGGCATTTCTGTAATGTGCACGAGCATGCGGCCACCCTCCCATTCCCTCAGTTTATTACGCAGCGCCAGTGCACCTTCAAAACTGTAAAAGTCAAAGATAGATTTGTGCCATTCGCTGCCGCCCATCCCCGGAATCTCTTCCGGAGCTATTTTTGTGCCGGTGGCAATGATGAGAATATCATAAGGAATTAAATGACCGGTAGCAAGTTGCACTTCGTTCTGAGAAGGTATAATCCTGGAAATTTGCTGGCGAATGAGTTTAACTTCTTTTGGAATAAACTCTTCAATCGTCTTTACGATATCTTCCGGTGTATAGGTATCAAAAGGCAAAAAAAGATAGCCAGGCTGATAGTGGTGTTCTTCTCTTTCATCAATAATGATGATCTGCCATTCCGGATTTTTAAGATGGTGATTCATGTGATTCGCCATCATGGTTCCGGCTGTGCCGGCGCCGAGTATAACGAGATTGTTCATGTGCGAGGTAGTTTTCAATTTGAATTGTAAATCTCCAACTGATTTCTACGCCTTTGAATGATGTAACTACCCCGGCCGAATGACTGTTATCAATACTATTTATGATTGTTTTAAACCGGGTGTACTCTGTAACTTTTGTTACAAGCAAACTCCTTAAAATATCTTAAAATAGGAGAATGTGGTTTGGAGACACAATGTTGCATGGGAGGCAAATCTTCCGCAGCTAAAAATAAATCTAACAAATGCGGGGCAATTGTTCGCCCGTAAGAAAGTTTACGACACGGCTTCCGCCGATGGCACTTTTCATCACCACTTTACCCGGGTGCTCCCGGCTCACCGTACCCACGATGGCGGCCTGCTCACTGGCAGGATTTTGCCGCAGCATTGCAAGCAACTCAGGGGCAATTCGTGCATTCACAATGGCCACAAACAATCCTTCATTGGCCACATACAAAGGATCGAGGCCGAGCATTTCGCAGGCTCCTTCCACGGCTTCTGCAATGGGTATATCGGTTTGCTGCATTGCAAAACCTAAGCGGGTGAGGCCAGCTACTTCGTTTAAAACGGAGGCTACACCTCCCCTTGTGGCATCTCTTAAAAAATGAATGTCTTCACCAAAGGTATCCAGCATCTGCAGCACAATATTTTTGAGCGGCTGCGTATCACTTATAATATCTGTTTCAAAACGCAGACCTTCCCGCTGGCTCATAATAGCAATACCATGGGCCGCAATTGCACCACTCAGGATAATTACATCAGTTTCCCTGATGGCCTCATGGTGAATAATGGCCCGCGGATGTACCACGCCGATACCGGTGGTATTAATAAAGATTTTATCTCCCTTACCCCGCTCCACCACTTTGGTATCTCCCGTGATAATTTGCACAGCAGCCTGATCGGACGCCTGTTTTATCGTTTGCAAAATGCGGGCAAATTCCTGCATGGGCAGGCCTTCTTCTATAATAAAACTCAGGGTAAGATAACGGGCATCTGCACCGCACATGGCCAGGTCATTTACGGTTCCATTCACGGCAAGATCACCAATATTGCCACCCGGAAAAAAAATGGGCGACACTACATAACTATCCGTACTCATAGCCAGTTTCCCTTCCAGGGAGAAGATAGCGCCATCATGCTGCTGGTTCAGAAATTCATTATTAAACACATCAAATACACCCGACTGTAACAGGCGATGCGTAAGCAATCCACCGCTGCCATGGCCAAGCGTGATTACATCAAAATCAAATTTCGGAAGCGGACAATCCATCAGGTTATTTTAAAAAATGAGGGAAGATATTCCCAGGTAAACGATTATTTTATTCGTAATGAAAATAAGCAGCACAAGCCCCTTCACTACTCACCATAGGTGCACCCAGAGGATGCTCTGGCCGGCAAGCCTTCCCAAAATGTGTGCATTGTTTTGGCTTTTTCAATCCCTTCATAATATCCCCACTAATGCAGGCTTCGTTTTCTTTTACCGGTGTAAGTTGCAGGTTAAACTTGAGTCTCGCATTATAATGCTGATAGGTTTCATTCACTTCAAAACCACTCTGCGGTATTTCTCCAATACCCCGCCATACCTTATCCTGCACAGCAAAAACTTCCTGGATCATATCCATGGCCATCTTATTGCCTTGCCTTTGCACATAGCGTGCATATTGGTTCTCCACCTTGTATTCGCCAGCTTCCCACTGCCGCACAGCCATCAGGATGCCCTGCAGTAAATCTACAGGTTCAAAACCCGTAACTACAATGGGCGTTTTATATTTTTCCGCAATGGGAAAATATTCCTCCATACCCATGATGGTGCACACATGGCCGGCAGCCAGGAATGCATCAATTTTATTTTTGGTATCTGAAAGAATGGCCTCCATGGCCGGGGGAACCAACACATGCGATGCAAGGATGCTGTAATTTTCTACCTGTAACTTGTGTGCTTGTATTACACTCAGTGCATTTGCAGGTGCGGTGGTTTCAAAGCCAACAGCAAAAAAAACAACTTCTTTTTCAGGATTTTCTCTGGCAAGTTTTACTGCTTCCAGCGGTGAATAGAGAATACGCACATCTGCACCAAGCGCTTTGGCTTCTAATAAACTTTTACCACTGCCGGGCACCCTTAGCATATCTCCAAAAGAACAAAGGATAACATTGGCCTGCTCTGCCAGGAACACCGCTTCATCTATCACGGCAAGGCTTGTAACACAAACGGGACAACCGGGGCCGTGCACCATTGTAATGGTAGCAGGCAACATATCTAGGATTCCATTTTTTACCAGGCTATGTGTTTGCCCACCACAGATTTCCATGAGGGTAAGCGGCTTTTTGCTAATGCGTTTGATCTCTTCCAGGTAACCTTGCACCAGGGCTGCATCCCGGTATTCCGATAGATGCTTCATGATGCTTCGTTTTGCAGTTCGTCTATCTCACCCATTTCTTTTAGGTATTGAAAAGTGATTTGCGCTTCTGCTTCATCCACCACACTGATGGCCACGCCCACATGCACGAGTACATAGTCTCCCACCACGGCTTCCGGCACCATGGAAAGATTCACTTCTTTAATGATGCCAGCAAAGGATATTTTACCGAAACGGAAAGTGGCGTCTTCCTGCGCTGTTATGGATAACACTTTTCCGGGGATGGCTAAGCACATGTTGATATTTTTAATCGTAAATCATCGTCTCTCTTGGGGAGAGCTGCACATTGTATTCATTGAGCGCACTATAAGCAGCGGCCTGCCCAAAGGAAATACATTCGTCATTGGGGCTAAGCTGGCGATGAAAAAAAAGTTTTAACCCTGCAGGCGCTTTGCTGCGAATCAGGTGTACCAATAAGCTATTTTGAAAAACACCACCACTGAATGCAAGGTGATTGATCTGCACCATTTCTGCAAGCTTAAAGATGGCCATTACCAGGGTCAAGTGAACTTTAAAGGCAATGGCTGCTTTATCTACGCCGTAATTCAAATCTTCCAGGATGCCACGCAGCAGGTAGCGTGGATTTAGTGTGCCACCCACATACGGCAATGCATACACACTGTCGTCATTGCCTCTGTAACTGCTGGCCAGGGCCTCGAGTTTCATTGCTGCCTGGCCTTCGTATTGTGTTTGCTTTGTGAGCCCGAGTATGCAGGCTATCCCGTCTAAAAGCCTACCCATACTGCTCGTACGGGTACCCGAAAATTGCTGCATCATCTGCATATAAAACATCCATTCCTGGGAGGAGAAGCTGGGCAATAATATTTTGTGGTCTTCGGCGGTATTGTACAACAATGCAAGAGCACTCAGGCGTGGTTCCCGGCTCATTTTATCTCCCAGCAATTGCGGAAAATATTTAAGGTGCGCCACCCGGTTCATTTCACCTCCTGCATATAAAAATGTTTCTCCACCCCAGATCATTTTATCTTCCCCGTAACCCGTGCCATCCCAAATAAAACCAAGGATATGCTCATCACTTTGCAGGCAATTGTTTTCTGCCAGTACAGCAGCAAAATGTGCTTTGTGGTGCTGGATGCTGATGCAGTCAATACCAAGGTTAGCCGCAAGCTCCTGCCCAAACAGCGTTGAAAAATAGGCTGGGTGAAAATCAACCAACAATTTTTCCGGCTTATGTTGCACAAGGTGACAGAGATGATTAAGCGTATCAGCATAGCCCTGCTGTGCTTCCAGGCATTCCTGGTCGCCAAGGAATTGGCTCACATATAATTTTTCCTTTCCTGCCAGTGCAAAACTGCTTTTGAGATCGGCGCCGAGTGCTATAACAGGCTCTGCCGCAGGTATTGGATTGGGAAAATAATTTGGTGCCATGCCACGGCTTCTCCTCAATATAATGGGAAAACCATCCGGGGTAAACTGCATCACGCTATCGTCTTGCGGCATTACGATATCCCGCTGAAAACTAAGAATGTAAGCAGCGTAAGATGGCAGGTGATAAAGGGCATCATCATCTTTGTAAATGATAGGAGAGCCACTGATATTGGCACTTGTAGCCACTAATGGCTTATCAAAATCATCAGCAATAATTTGCAAAAGCGGGCTGCAGGGGAGCATTGCGCCTATCTTATCCAGGCCCGGCGCCACAGTGGCGGTATGTACCAGGCTGTCTTTTTTAAAAGGGCAGAGTACAATAGGTGCAGCTTTGCTTTTAAGGGCTGCAATATGCCAGGGCTGTAATTCCAGGCCTTCCTGCGCTGCTTCAAGATTGGCATACATCACCGCAAAGGGTTTGTATGGCCGATGCTTTTTTTGCCTCAGTCTTTTTATAGCTGCCGCATTGCTGGCATCGCAAAGCAACAGGTATCCGCCTACGCCTTTTACGGCTATCGTTTCACCACGGGAAAGTGCAGCATGGCAAGTGGAAAAAATGTCTTCCGGATCTGTACCCATACTTTCCCTTGCAGCATTGTGCAATTCCATGGGTACTGCACAAGACGGACAAGAGTTGGTTTGGCTATAATGCCGCTCATTATAAATATTGCTGTACTCTGCTTTGCAGGAGTTACACATGGGCAATGCATACATCGTAGTATTGGGCCGATCGTAGGGTAAAGCACTGGTGATGGAAAACCTTGGGCCGCATTGCAGACAAGTGGTAAATGCATAGCGGTATCGCTTATCAGAAGGATTCATCATTTCCTGCCGGCAGGTATCGCAAAGGGCAATGTCTGGCGTGAGTAAGAGATCAGGGGTAGCAGTAGCCGTACTTTCCACGATTTCAAATTGCTCAAATACTTTCAATGGTATTTCCTTCATTTCATGAAAACTAATGATAGCATTTGTTGGAGGATTTTCCACTAAAGTTTTATAAAATGTATCGGCGATCTGGCGGGTGGCATTAAAATAAATATGCACGCCGTCTGTGCTGTTACTCACCGCTCCTTTAAGGTTATATAAAGCAGCCAGGCGGCAGACGTGCGGCCGAAAACCCACACCTTGAACCAGGCCAGTAATGTGTATATGATAAGTAAGCTGCATTGCTATACGTTTTTCAAGCCCCTAAATTGTAACAGCCTCATGTACCCTTGCTCTTAACCATTGGAGCCATTGCTGCATGCCCTCACCGCTTGTGCAACTGAGGGTAAATATTTTAAGGGAAGGATTAATATGCAGGGCATTTGTTTTTAATTTTTCCAGGTCAATAGGTACATAGGGCAGCAAATCCATTTTATTGATAATACATACCGTTGCGGTATGGAACATATCAGGGTATTTTAATGGTTTGTCATCCCCTTCTGTTACGCTAATGATTACAACACGCTCCTTTTCTCCAAGATCAAACATAGAAGGACAAACGAGGTTGCCCACGTTTTCAATAAACAGCACGCTGTTCTGTTTTAACTGCATATTTTGAACGGCGTGTAGTACCATGTGTGCATCTAAGTGGCAGCCTTTGCCCGTATTAATTTGCACGACTTTGGTGCCGGTGGCGTGAATGCGATCTGCATCATTGGTCGTTTGCTGATCGCCTTCAATCACCGCAAATTCCATCTCCCCTTTCAGGGCAGTAAGTGTATGTTCAAGCAAGCTGGTTTTTCCACTGCCGGGTGAACTCACCAGGTTGAAGGAAAGAATATTTCTTCCCTCAAAGAAGCCACGGTTCCGTTGTGCCAGTAAATTATTTTCCTGTAAAATATCTTTCTCCACACTCAGCACTTTTGAAGCACTGCTATCATGATTATGAGTATGCTCATGATGGCTGTGATCGTGCATGTGGGCGCCAGGCTCATGCATGGTAACGGTTGTTTCGGCATCGCAGCCACATGTTGCGCACATAATATTTTTATTTTATGGTGATGGTGCTGCCTGAGACAGTACCATTGTTTTTACACTTAATTCTTTACCCTGCAGGATATCCATCCGATGGCTTCCACAGGCGGGGCAGGCATCATAAAAATGCTGCAATGCAAACCCATTGCTACAATCAAGGCAGCGGGCTCTGCCTTCAATGCGATTCACTTTTTTAACCACATGTTCCAAAGCTGTTTCTTTTATGCCTTGCATCCAGGCAAATTCAAAAGCATTCATTTCAATGCTGCTAAGACAACCCATATCCAGCTCAATTTCCAGGATGGATTGCCCGCCTGCTTTTTCCATTTCAGCCGTGGCAATATCTACGATGCTTAGCACAATGGAGAGCTCATGCATAACTATTGTTTTGGGGCACGCCGGCGCCTAAGCAGTTTTACATACACTACAATCAATGCAAGGAGTACAACATTCACAATGGCATGTTGAAGCTCAGTAAAATAGTGGATAATGGTAAACCCATCAGTACCTCCATGCCCTGGATGAGCAAGAGAAATCATTGGTGCGATGCAGGCTATAAGCGTATAAAAAGCAATCCATTTTTTCATATTCAACAAGTTTATCGAATACTAAAACTATTTGAACCCTACCTCGGAATATATGATGCCGGTCAGCAGGAAGACTGCACCTTATCATTGGCAAAAACCGCATTAATCCGGGAGTTAGCAGATGCGAAAGATTAAACTTCATTTTCCCCATGCGGTTCATATGCGCTGTGTCGCAGGCCTGGTGTTGGCAGCAGACCTTACCGATATTTAAAACAGCAAACTTCAGCTTTCCGTTGCAGTGTTCTTCTTCACACGAATAAGCTCCAACTTTCTGCTGTGCAGGTAAGCATTCTGTTGTGCGATGGCGAACAGGCATATGAACGGTCTGCACGCTATGGGGAATTCAATTTTTCATTTTAAGCTCACAGCATGGTGGTGGGCTTTTGATACACGGTGAGTGGAAGATCTGTTTTAGCCATTTCGGTAAACCCACCAATTACATCTACAAAATTGTTCCAGCCACGCTGCTTCAAAATGGAGGCAGCAATCATACTGCGATAACCAGCGGCACAATGCAGTACAAAGGGTGCATTTTTAGGAAATGCAGAGAGAAACTTATTAATTTGATTGAGCGGAATATTAACCACTCCTTCCACATGCTGAGCGTCAAACTCGCTATGTTTACGCACATCAAATACAGGTTCCCCATTTTTTCTAAAACGATGGGCAAATTCTGCGGCCGTTATTCTTTCCACATGGTCTATCTCCTTACCTGCAGCTACCCAGGTAGCAAAGCCATGGTGCAGGTATCCAATGGTACCATCGTATCCCACACGGCTAAGGCGAATCATGGCTTCTTCCTCTTTACCAGCGTCACATACCAGGAGTATGGGCTGATTGATATCGGGAATCATCTCTCCCACCCATTGAGCAAACTGGCCCTGTAAGCCAATATTAATGCTGTTTGGTATAAATCCTTTTGCAAACACTTCTGCATTGCGGGTATCCAGCACAAGGGCACCTTTTTCATTAGCAACGGCTTCAAATGCATCTGCATTAAGCGCTTTATGACCTCGCTCCAGTACAGTATCCAGACTTTCATAACCATGCACGTTCATCAGCACATTTTTTGGAAAATAACCCGGTGGAGGCGTAAGCCCGGTGAGAATGGCTTCGATAAAAGCTTCTTTAGACAAGGAGGTATCCAATGCATAATTCACTCTTTTCTGATGGCCTAGCGTGTCCGTCGTTTCATTGCTCATCATCTTTCCGCAAGCGCTGCCCGCTCCATGGTTTGGATACACGATGATATCATCATTTAAAGGCATGATTTTATTGCGCAATGAATCGTACAACATCCCTGCAAGTTTTTCCTGGGTAAGATCTTTTACAATGTGCTGCGCAAGATCTGGCCGGCCTACATCTCCGATAAAAAGGGTGTCACCTGTTATAATACCATGTTCCCGTCCCTGTCCGTCTATCAGCAAGTATGTAGTGCTTTCCAAAGTATGACCGGGGGTGTGTATTGCTTTAATTTTACAATCGCCAAGGAGAAACACCTGGCCATCCTGGGCTATGGTCACCTCATAAGAGGGATTGGCTGTGGGACCGTAAACAATTTCGGCTCCCGTTTTTCGGGCAAGGTCTAAATGCCCACTCACAAAATCTGCATGAAAGTGCGTGAGAAAAACATATTTAATTACAGCATTGTTGTCATTGGCCTGGCTGATATAAGCGCCCACTTCCCGCAGCGGGTCAAAAATGGCCGCCTCGCCCTTACACTCGATATAGTAGGCGGCATGTGCAAGGCAACCTGTATAAATTTGTTGAACTTTCATGATGTAAAAATTTATAGGCTTAAAACAATCAGAACATCAAAGTAGTGAAACAGCAATGCCCGGAGAATGATGGCTGTCATAGCTTTATATAACGGGAGTCAGCCGAAGAAATAAAACTGCTAACCTGCTTATTCAAGGTACAAAATGCAGGACTCAAATCCAAGCAGCCCATTGCTAAAGTCCCAGAACTGGTTTTGCAATCATAGCCACACAGCTATTCAAAGCATTTGCAGAAATCCATCTTATCTTCAACGTTTAAAAATCTTCTCAAGCAAAAAGATCAATGAATATATATTTTACGCTTGCTTTCCTTATTATCATTTCATCTGGCTTTGCTTACCTCAACCAGCGTTTTTTAAAACTTCCTTTTGTAATTGGCTTATTTTTTATTTCTACTGTAATCTCCATTTTGATTATTAGTTCAAGGCTGTGGCTGCACCTGCCCATAGATGATATTTCAAAATATATTGAGCGACTGCATATTGAAGAAATCATTCTCAAAATCTTCCTGGGCTTCCTGCTCTTTGCGGGCGGACTGCACACCAACTGGAAAGACCTTAAACAACAAATCAGGCCGATTGCCACTTTTGCAGTAGGTGGAGTTTTACTTTCCACGTTTATTATTTCCCTGCTGTTTTATGGAGCGGCACAATTCATCGGCGTGCAAATTGAATATATCTATTGCCTCATTTTCGGGGCACTCATCTCTCCTACTGACCCCATTGCTGTACTGGGTATCCTTACAAAAGCAAATGTGCCAAAACGCACAGAAACCGTAATTGTGGGAGAAAGCCTCTTTAATGATGGCGTGGGAGTGGTAGTCTTTATTGCATTACTGGATACCTTGCACAGCGGCACTTACAGCTTTTCGCATTTTGCTTTCTTGTTCCTGCAGGAAGCCGTGGGAGGTATTGCCATGGGCTTTGCATTGGGATATTGCCTATACCTTTTATTAAAATCCATTGATCATTTTGAGACAGAAGTTTTACTTACCCTCGCTTTTGTGATGGGTGGCTATGCCCTATGCAACTACCTGCATATTTCGGGCGCACTTGCCATGGTGGTAATGGGGCTCATCGTTAGTAATTTCCGCCTCTCAGAATCGATGAGTGATGCTACGCAGGATTACGTTCAAAAATTTTGGAAACTTTTAGATGTGGTGCTCAATGCCATCCTATTCATCTTAATCGCATTTGTGATGATCGTATTAGATTTTGAAATCCGCTATGTTATTTTAGGCATCGTATCCATCTTCATTGTGCTGCTGGCAAGGGTAGTTGTCGTTTACCTGCCCCATCTTCTTATCCCTACATTGCTCAAATTTACCCGCAGCGATGTCCGCATCATTACCTGGGGCGGGCTACGGGGTGGCCTGTCTATTGCGCTTGTACTTTCGATGCCACCAAGTGAAACCAGGAATGTATTGCTGATAGCAACCTATTGCTGTGTGCTGTTTTCCATCATTGTACAAGGACTTACGATTGAAAAAGTAGCCGCTGCCTCTAAGCGCTGATCCTGTTATTTTACGATGATGTATTTCACCTCTTCGGTAATGCGCTTCCAGTTGTCTGTACGAAATGGACTTGCCGGAAACCCATCCTTGTTAAATAAATTGATCAACTCATCATTGCCTTTCCAGCCATAGCGCACAGCTACCGGCTCGGGTGCTTTCGGGCTTTGCACTACAACGCTGTTATTAATGATCATGGCCGTGGCGGGATAAAACACTTTATCTGCACCTGCAATTTCAAAGCCCAGCAAATCTGCTTTTGCAGGTTTAGCCACCAGGCCCTTGCCGCTATGTGTAAATGTAAGTGTGGCCAGGTGCTGCTTTACCGTGAGTGCCTTAAACATGGGACCGCTGTACTCCTGAGGCTTACCATACAAATTGTTCAAAGCAATTGCTGCCAGGCGCTTACCCACGTCTTGCTTATTGCGGGGATGAATGTCGTCCGGAGTTCCAATATCCGTGGTTACCGCCATCCCGGTGTGCTGGAGACTCAGGGTGCGTAATTGCGCTTCTCTCAGCTCNNGCCCAGTCACTGCCTTCATTACTGTTATTGCCTGCCGTGGTATAAGTGGCCAGTTGCACGAAATAAAAAGGAAAATCATTTTTCCAGCGGCTGCGCCAGTCTTTAATCATGAGGGGGAATGCCGTTTCATATTGTGCGGCACGGCCGGCATTGGTTTCGCCCTGGTACCATAGCACACCTTTAATGGCGTAAGGAATGATGGAATTAATCATCGCATTATACGCCAGTGAAGGATAACCATTCACATTTAAGGCAAGCAACAGGGATTCTACCTGGTACTTCCATTTTCCGGCCAGGCTAAAGTTTTCATTGCCGAGTTGCAATTTTACATCATCCTCTTTACCATAAATACCGCCGCCTCCACCATTATCTACCACCCTTACCACGATGCTGTTTGTACCGGGCTTGAGCAATCCTTTTGGTAATGCATATGCCCGCATTACGTTATAGCCTTTTGTGGCACCTACTGCTGTTCCATTCACATAAGTTTCATCGTNNTCATAGAAAGATGCAGTGTTGCCGTTTTCCCCGCTTGCTCTGGCGTAAGTTCAATTGTTTTACGTAGCCAAACGACTCCGTCTATTTCACCAGGAGCCTGCGATTCCCACTGGGCGGGCACAAGCATTTCGGGCCATTTGCTATCGTT
>DGQO01000286.1 GCA_002400445.1 Chitinophagaceae bacterium UBA4412 | reverse complement strand
AACGCTATTTCTTCTTGCATTTTTGCCACTCTTTGCGGCTGCGCAAAATAATAATAAGGTCTCTAAAATCAAGGCTGCCAATGCAGCTCAAAGCGCAAAATCTTTTGTGATCTCTGGTACCATCAGCGGCTTGCCAGACCAGTCTACTATTGCTGTGCTCAATCCTGCCAGCGGTGCAGCGGAATCTTCTGCAACGATTGTAGATGGAAAATTTTCTCTTACCGGCCAGATGTCGTCGCCAGACTTTAGGGTGATCTCCATTAACAAGCAGCCGCCCTATCTTAGCGTGTTTCTTGATAATAGTAACATTAGCCTGAATACCTCAAAAGAAAATTTTGCCACAGCGGCTTTAACGGGTTCTCCCAGCCACGACGATTTTGTAAAATTTAATTTGATCGCCCAGCCATTTGAGCAAGCTTTTGCAAAACCTGCACTGGCAGACGAAAATATGACAGCCGCAGCTACCACAAGTTTCGAAAAATTCATCAACGAAAATCCTAATTCCTTTATCACTCCTTTGGCTATTTTCAGGTATTATCAAATGAGTTCAAATCCCCAGCAACTTGAAGCGATGTATAAAAAATTGCCGGCAAATGTGAAGCAGGGTGCTATTGCGAATTACCTGGGTACGCTCATCAACGAAAATAATTTAAACAAAGCCGGTACAGCACTGGCCGACTTCTCCCAGGAAGATACTTCCGGTAAGATGGTTTCCCTATCTTCTTTAAAAGGAAAATATGTGCTGGTCGATTTTTGGGCAAGTTGGTGTGGCCCTTGCCGTATGGAAAATCCAAACCTGGTAGCTAGTTTTCATAAATACAAAGGCAAAAACTTTACGGTACTCGGCGTGTCTTTAGATAAAAAGAAAGAAGCCTGGATGGATGCTATTCATGCAGACGGACTTACCTGGACGCAGGTGAGCGACCTTCAGGGATGGAGCAATGCCGTAGCACAACAATTTAGAATAACCAGCATTCCACAAAATATTCTCCTCGATCCCGAAGGAAAAATTATTGCAAAAAATCTACGTGGCGAGGCATTAAATGCAAAACTTGAACAGGTTCTTAAGTAATAACGCCTGTTAAATATTTATTTTGAAAGCCCCGGTATCAGGGGCTTTCGGCTTTTTATCCATCATGCAACACCCGTACGGGCCATCCGTTACAAGTCCTCGTTCGCTGCGCTCCTGCGGGCTTTTCACTACTGTCCCGCAGCCCGTGGGCAAGGAAAATCTGCTTCAACTTTTTAACCGGCTATGCAAGTATTTATTACGCAGTGTTTGTAAAGAGCTAGCTGTATCCAATGCTGCTAGCTTTTTATTTTTAACAGGCTACATCCTTGTAATTAGACCATCGTCGGTTTCGGCTTTTTAAAAACTGGCTTTTGTTTTTGCCAACAAGTTGTGGCGAAATCATAACTTAAGATTCCAAACAAAAATCAGCGATGCTGTCTTCAGTCTTTTTCCGCTGTCGTCTACAAGGCTCACCTTTACCGTTAGCGTCGTAGCCTGATCGGTGATGGTGTCATAAGTCCCCCTGTCTGGCCTTTCTCTGTGCAAATTGCAGCTAACCACCCACTCGTCATTAATATAAGCGGTGGTGGTAATACTTCTTTGAATTGGGCGCCCTGGACTTTCCCGTGAAACCACAACAAAAAAGCGATTCGAAGAGGCAATGCAGCGCCTGCAGGACTACCTTGAAATAAAATAAAGAGCAAACTTATTTGAAGCAAGTCCTGGCGGAGATAGTAAAAAGAAAAATTCCCAGTCCTGGCGGAAAAGAGCTCCCCGTAAGGATTCAGTTCTTACGGGGAGTTAAATGATTTATTAATAAAGATTCTGCGATAAGGGTTTGAAATTGCCGTCAAATTCGAGACGCAACAATTTACCCTTCTGGAGTACAAAGGCTGAAGAACAAATGGTGAATGTTTTCCGGCCCAGGCTGGTATTGTTTTCGTCTTTAAAATTCAGTGTGAGCATCACGTTATCGATCTCCCAGTCATCACAACTCAGTACACAATTAGGCCGGTCGAGCGCAATATCCAGGAAATTTTTAGCAATATTCAGATCGTTGGTTAGTATAGTTCCGGTTAAAGGCAAACCACCTGAAAAATCTGAATTCGGCCCCATCTGGCCATTATTATTCGGAGCCGAAGCAATTAACTTATTGCCATTGGCTGCATACAGTTTGAAAGACGCATTGGATCCGCTTTCCTTATAATTTCCTTTGGTAGAAATCATAACGGTTACATCGGAAAGATAGGAGGTGGATTCCTTGGGTACGCAGTTTTTTACCACATATTCATCCGTGGCACTTTTTACACCAATCAAATCACCCGCCATGGAGGAAAGGGTATAACTAATGGGCTTTGCGGTCTGGTAGTTGGTATTCCGGATACAGGCATCCACAAAACTATACACCTGTTCTACCGTAGTGGGGTTACCTAAATTCTGCGGTTTGGCACCAACCACATAGGTATTTACTACATGTTTGATTCTTTTGTCATCCATCAGGAATTTTAAATCAACATTAAACCCGGCTTTAGACGGATCGCCATATTTGAATTTAGCGGTGGCCTCCGTACTCAGGCTGCTTTCATCAATATCAATATTCACTAAAACCCTTGTTCCATACGTTACACTGTTAACCAGGACAAGATTCGGGGTTTTTTCAAGATCGGGGTCAGTGAGAAATCCGTTGGCTGGGAAATTGGTATAAAGGGTATACAACGGAATTTTGAAATCGCAGGTGATGTAAATATGATTGGATTGTTTGTTGAGGGAGAACCCGGCAGAGGCCGAGAAACCGCTATAGGCCCCGCCGCCGGAAATATTCAACAGCAGGCTGGCCTGGTTTTGTGAATAGATGTATTGCCCTATTTGTGTGGCGGAAACATTGGAAGTGGAGTTGTTCCTGACCAGGCTGGCGATAGAATTATAAATGTTTACCGAACTGGGATTGGCAATCGTTACGGAAACATCGCCGGTGCTGTTGGCGAGATTGTTGGTGAATATCTGGATCGGATTCCGCTTTCCAACCCCAACTTCTTTCAGGAAATTACCATTCATAAAATCGGTAAAACCATAAATCGCTCCCGGGTAAATACCGTCGCCGTTGGCGGTTACACTTAAAAAGCTTTTACTGTCGGCCGTTACGGATTCCCGGCTGGTGGTGCATTCAAATCCATTCTCCGTGCTTTTTTGAGCAGAAGATGGAGTGGGCCGGGTGGTGATATTGTCGGCATTATTACCATTTATAACGGCGGTGGACACTACATTTATACCGCCAATATTCCGGGTGATCGGGGGTGGGTTGAAGGTGCCGGCAAACGCAGTCTGCCTGTCCGGGGGCACCATGCGTCTTAATTTTTCATTAAAAGAACTGCTTTTTTGCATGGCCTGCATTTTAGTGCCGGCCGGTAATGTCTTTTGTGCGTTGCTGATTATTGCACCACAGAGCAGTGATGTCAGCAGGATCATTTTTTTCATTGTTTTACA
>DGQO01000259.1:16032-20119 GCA_002400445.1 Chitinophagaceae bacterium UBA4412 | reverse complement strand
GCAGATTTCATCAGGCCGGCAGAATATGGAGATGATTATATAGGTGCTTTTAGTGTAACGATCCAGGGCATTGAGCAACACCTCAAAAACTTTGAAGCACATTTTGACGACTACAATAAAATTATGCTGCAAGCCCTTGCCGACCGGCTGGCAGAAGCATTTGCAGAGCTCATGCACAAGCGTACCAGAACTGAATTTTGGGCTTATGCTACCCATGANNCCGGGCTATCCTGCCTGCCCTGACCATACAGAGAAATATAAACTTTTTGAACTGCTTGGCGGAGAAGAAGCCACTGGCATTCACCTTACAGAATCCCTGGCAATGTATCCTGCAGCATCTGTATGCGGCTGGTATTTTGCACACCCAGAAAGCAAATATTTTGGTGTGGGTAAAATAGAGAAAGATCAACTGCTTGACTATACAGAACGAAAGAAATTTACCGAAAAAGAAATGACAAGATGGTTAAGACCCATCCTGGATTAACCCATCAGGTGAGTTTATGTAACTCCAGTTTCCTGATGATATTAAACACCAGTAACACCGTATAGAAATAGGATTTTACGGCAGCTCTTCCCGGCAGGCTTTGCGCTGTGGGTTCCAGCAGGTTTTCATCAAAAGGCACGGCTACAAAACAGCGCCCGTTTACAAAGGAGAACACAATATCTTTTTTCAATCGCTGCTTTAAAAAGAGCATGTGGTCTTTCATATTACCAGCCAGTATCATGGCGGCTTCTGCTGTATTTGTAGTGTACACTGCAAAAGATTTATTAAAGGCCTCGTCTGTTGTGCTGTAAGCATGCACCGGGGGCAGGCTGTACATGCGGTAGTGCTCATCTGCAAGGCTTTTGGGCAATTGCACATTATTTTTACTCCACACATAGGTACCCCCAGTCACCAAAAAATTGAGGCGCACTGCAAAAAATAATCCTTTGAAAATTTCCTGCTTTCCCATTGCATCCTGGTACCATGTTTCTATTTCGGAGGAGTGAAAAAAAATATCCCGGTACTGGCACTCCCAATAATCATCCCCTTCAAAATAGCTAAACCGACGGCGAAACAAACCGCTGGCTTTGTATTCTTTGCGAGAGATATAACTGGTGGGTTTATACACAGCACCCGGATGGATGTAGGTGATGATGCGCCTGATAATCTTTTCCTTGAAAGACAGAAAATAAGTTTCGGATGTTTTGAGGCTTTGCCGGATACCATAAATACACATTCCCAGGAGGATGAAGGCAAGCACGTGGGCATAGGCCAATAATCCTGTGACCGATAAAGCAAAAAATAAAACACTGGCTATACCGGTGCCAATGGAAAACCATTTCCAGTTTCCTGCAGCAGCATGCTCCTGCTGCAGTTGTGCAGCCAGGGGCAGGATATGTACTTCGTAAAAATGATCAAAATTTTTTACCCGGTCCATCAAGTGTTTTTTACAGGATCTCGCCGTTAAGAACTTCTCTTCCAGCATACTGTAAGCGATACCATGCAGTTCGTTACTTTTACAAGTATAATCAATATAACGGGGCATGCGCATCATTTCGTATAATGTAAACGGCATAAGGGCCGCTATAAAAAAAGGCTTTTTAGAATGGTTAAAAACCGATCCTGCTGATGTGATTTGCCTGCAGGAAACCAAGGCCAGCAAAGAGGATATTGATGTGGAAGCATTGGAAGAACTGGGCTTTCATCATTATTGGTTTAGTGCGCAAAAGAAGGGCTATAGCGGCGTAGCCATTTTTAGCAAGATAAAACCCGATGCGGCTTATTATGGTTGTGGTTTTGAAAGAAGCGATTTAGAGGGTAGGGTAATTACGCTGCAATTTGCTGATGTAAAACTCATCAACGCATATTTTCCTTCAGGCAGCTCCGGCGATGAGCGGCAAACCTACAAATACCAATGGCTGGCAGAAATGCTGGATTATCTAGCAGCGCAAAAAAAAGAGCATTCAAAACTTATCCTTTGCGGAGACTATAATATTGCGCATGAAGAAATAGATATTCATGATGCTAAAGGGAATAAAAAAAGCAGTGGCTTTTTGCCCGAAGAAAGAGCCTGGATGACAGCCTTTTTTCAGGATGGATGGATAGACACTTTCAGACATTTTCACCCGGAGCCGCATCGCTATAGTTGGTGGAGTCAGCGCTTTCCCAGTGTGAGATTACAAAACAAAGGATGGCGTATAGATTACGTTGCCGTTACGGCTGCACTCCAGCCCCGCTTGATGGATGCAGATATTTATCCCCACATCAAACACAGCGACCACTGCCCCATATTTCTTGATATAAAAATGTAGAACATGATCGTTTATAATGTAACCACCAAAATAAGTGAGCAAATTTCTGACGGCTGGCTGCAATGGCTTAATGAAGAACATATTCCTCAAATGTTGAGCACCGGGCTTTTTACCCATGCGGTAGTGTTGCGCCTGCTGGAACAGGATGAGGAAGAAGGCCCTACTTATGCGGTACAATACCATGCCCTGAGTAAGAGCGCCTATAACCAGTATATCAGCGAATTTGCAGAAGGAATGCGTCAAAAAAGTTTGGAAAAATGGGGCGATCAGTTTATCGCTTTTCGCACCCTGATGCAGATTGTGCAGTAAATGTGCATAACGAAAAAAGACTTGTAGTTTCTCAATGAATTACCCCGTATATTCCCGCTAGAAGCCTTGCCAGCCTTGCGTTTCCGCTTTACCTTTACTCAAACCCTTTACTGTAGCGGCTTTCGGGGAATTAAGCACTCAAACCAGGGTAAAAAAACAACCAGGATAATAGCCGTAAATCCTTACGGGTATAGGGTTTTAGCGTTTTTTAACCCGCCTGCCGAATATCAAAAAAAGTTTTGTTGCAATCAAAAACCGTCTATATTTGTTCATATATAAAATTTCAAAAAAATCATTATGAACAAAGCTGAATTAATTGCAAAAATTGCAGACGATGCAGGCATTACCAAAACACAAGCAAATGCTAGTGTGGATTCTTTTGTAGATGCAGTGACTAAAACCCTGAAAAAAGGTGACAAAGTTACTTTAGTAGGATTTGGTACTTTCTCTGTTTCTAAGAGAGCTGCCCGTAATGGCCGCAATCCACAAACTGGCGCTGTGATCAAAATCAAAGCGAAAAAAGTTGCTAAGTTTAAAGCTGGTAAAGAATTATCTGCCAAAATCTAAGTTGTGCCAAATTATTAAGAAAGCAAGATACTGGTGTATCTTGCTTTTTTTATCGATCATTATATAAATCAAATACAGACTATGGGACGTGGTGATATCAAAACCAAAAAGGGAAAAATTTTTGCAGGATCTTTCGGTAAGTCAAGGCCGGTAAAATCTGCTGTGGATAAGAAAAAAGCCGCAGCTAAAAAAGAAGCTCCAGCTAAGAAAGCTTAATAGCATTCCGCAAATTATTGAAAGGCTTGAAGTGCGAATAGGATGGCGCTTCAGGCCTTTGCTATTTAGGAAGAAGAGTATAAAAAAAGCATCCATAGCGGATGCTTTACTATTTTAAAGGGAGGTCAATTTTAGTACCCAAACATAGAAGCTGCTCCAAAACCAAATACGGCAAAAATAATCATACCTAAAATGGCAGCAATTACAAAGTACACTACAACCAGCACCACAAAGGATACCAGCATATATACCACTTTTTTATCTTCAGGGGTTTTCTTCAATGGACCAATACCTACATACATCAGGTAAACGCCATACACCCAGGCGGCAATGCCCAACAGCGGTCCTATTACAGGAATGAAAGAAAGCAAGCCAGCAAGAAAAGTTGGCGTCCAGGAATATGCGGCAAGCTGCGCTGATTTATTCAGATTCTTTTCTGAATTAAAACTGGGTGCAAGTGCATCAATAACATAAGCAGAAATGTAAAATGCTATCAATATAGATAGTAATCCTACAACGGCCATTGCTACAAAATATGTGAGAGAAATAATGCCAGGAAAAAGAAAACCATGTAGCAAGGATCCCACTGCAGACACTACCGCAAGTGGAAGCACATAAGTGGTGAGCAGGGTTTGAATGCTGTCTGACTCCGCATTAATGACTTCCCACTCCGTTTTTGGTGTGATCAGGATGTTCTTTA
>DGQO01000259.1:2575-15837 GCA_002400445.1 Chitinophagaceae bacterium UBA4412 | reverse complement strand
CTGGCTGCCAGCGGTTTTTTGCTGCAGGCTACCCATTTGGTTTTGCATTTGCTCAAAAGCATTGAGATTACCCTGAAGCTTGCTGCGCAGTTCTGTTGCTTCCTGTGCACGCTGCCTGAGCAGTTCCAGTTCTTCCTCTCTTACGCTGATCATCATATTTACATCGTCAAGCTCGTTCTTCAATAAAGCATTTTCCGCATGCAATTTCTTGAGTTGCTCTTCTGTAATCATAGATAAATTTTAAGGACGAGATCTTATTCGGAATGCCACCGATAACGGAGTCGTTAAGATACACATTTAAACATTTGGAATTTTGCAGATGCATTGAAGATTAGAAACCCGGCTGTTCGCTATGCTCTATGCTGCCTTAAGGTATGCGGACGAAGTGATTGCGACGCAACGATGATGCCCAAAGGCTTTGCAGCCGGTACTTAAAAAACCTTCTGCAATGTAAGTGCAGGTAAATTGATGGGAAATTTATTAGAATAGGAGATGATTTAGCTCACCAGGGTGCCCACTCTTTCTCCTGTAACCACCCGCATAAGGTTGCCCGGTTTGTTCATATCAAAAACCACAATGGGCAAGTCATTTTCCATACATAAAGTAAAGGCGGTCATATCCATTACTTTCAGGTTTTTCGTAATACAGTCTGCAAAACTGATTTTTCCAAACCGTGTAGCAGTGGGGTCTTTTTCAGGATCTGCCGTGTAAATGCCATCTACCCTTGTGCCTTTTAAAATGACGTCGGCTTTTATCTCTATGGCCCGTAGGGAGCCTGCAGTATCTGTTGTAAAATAGGGATTGCCCGTACCTGCGCCAAAGATGACTACTCTTCCTTTTTCCAGGTGGCGCATTGCCCTGCGGCGAATGTAGGGTTCGGCAATTTGCTCCATCTTAATAGCACTCTGTAACCGTGTGTACACTCCGGCCCTTTCAAGCCCGGCTTGTAGTGCCATGCCATTAATAACTGTAGCCAGCATACCCATATAATCGCCTTGCGCCCGCTCTATCCCGGTTTCCGCCTCATTCATACCACGATAAATATTACCACCACCTATCACAATGGCCACTTGAACACCCATCTCTATGATCTCCCTAATATCTTTTGCATATTGAGAAATCACTTCAGAATCGAGCCCGAAAGATTTATTGCCCATTAAAGATTCACCAGAAAGTTTGAGAAGAATGCGCTTGTATTTTGGAAGCATACAAAGAAGATATTTTGAAAATAGAACCGTCTTTTTTTTAAAACCGGTGCGAAGATAAGACATCTGGCGTTTAAGAAATAAAGAAGAAAGAGGCCTTTGATGCGCATATAGCGAGGTTCTGCTCCTACAGAAATGGAGCCCTGCAAAAATGTTTGGCAAATATTAGAGGTGGGAGATTTATTACAGCATTCCTTTTTCGTAAGCAAGGTGCAGCGCTTGTGCCCGGCTATTCACATGTAATTTCTGATAAATATTCATCACATGCTTTTTGGCAGTATTGGGGCTGATATTTAAATGGGCGCCAATTTCTTTATACTGCATGCCTTGCACCAGTAAGTCTAATATTTCATGTTCCCGCTGTGTGAGGTCGAAAAAGTTTTTGCCAGTGTTCGTTGTTCGTTTTTGCAACAAGGTGAGTTCGTTATTCTGCACCAATTGCAATATTTTATGTGCAATGCCTGGAGAAATGGGGCCTGCGCCGCTTTCGTGCATTTGCCAAAGCATTTCAGAAATATTTTCAGCGTTTTCATCTTTAAGCAGGTAACCAAAAGCCCCGGCTTTAATGGCTTTAAATATTTTATCCTCGTCATCAAAAATAGTGAGCACTACAAATTTTACGCTGGGGTAAAAAGATGACCCAATAGCTATAGCATCTACTCCATCCATATTGGGCATCTCCAAATCCATCAAGGCCACATCGGGTAGTTCATCTGCAGAGCGACCTTTCATTTTATCCATAAATTCTTTTCCATCGCTGGCTTCAAGTACGATATCAAAATGACCGTGGCGTAATAATTTATCCCGGATAATATTGCGGTTACTGCTTTTGTCATCAATTATGGCTACTTTAATATTCATCTCTTTAAAATTGCGGATCGGTTTCCTGTAAAAGAATACTCCAAACGGGTGAGCGTTCTAAACTAAAATAGCGATTTTAGTGCCTTCCTGCGCTTTACTGCTGATTGTAAGTTGCAAATCAGCTTCATTTGCCCGCTGCTGCATGTTAATTAATCCGTTTCCATGCCCATCACCATCGCCGTCTATAAAGCCGTAACCATTATCTATTACCGTGAGTTTCCATTGTGTGCCCACCACTTCACTTATAATCCTGATCTGCGAAGCCTGGCTATGTTTTACTGCATTTGTAACAGCTTCCTGTACGATGCGCACCACATGAAATGCACGATTATGATGGAGGATAAGTTGCGGTGGTGTAGCCCCTTCTATACTAAAGGCAATATGCGCATAATAACGGGTAAGCGGATGAATGAAGTTGCGCACCCGTATGAAACAATCTTCTGCACTATAGGTTTCATTTTTTAAAGCCCAGATGGTTTCCCGCAGCGAGGTGATGATATCTTTTGAGGCAAACCTAAGATCCTTCATCAGGCTGAGTTTTGCGGCAGTTTGTTGTTCTTTTTCCAGCAACTCTGTATTATACAAAACGGCATTAGCATAAGCGCCAATGCTATCATGCAGATCCCGGCTTATACGCTCTCTCTCCGATTGCAACTTGCGCTCCGTTTCCAGCGCAGCCAGTCGGCTGGCGTACTTACGGCGTATGTACATGGTAACAACGGAACCCATCAGCGTGATCATGAGTAAAACAGCTATACCAATAAACCACCAGGTTTTCCAAAATGGAGGATAAATTGTAATGCGGATTTGCTTGAGAGGGAGGGCTTTTTTATCAAACGAACGGGATGCCGATATATTAAATACATATTGCCCGGGTGGCAGGAGATAGCGCACTGTTTGCATTGAATTATTGTTTACCCATTCATTATCCCATCCTGTCATTTTATATTGATACACATACTGCCCGGGGTTATTGTTTGCCATGGCAATGAAATCAAAAGAAATAGAATTCCGGTTATAAGGCAGGGTAATTTCATCGATGTTCCAAACAGCAGTATCACTAAAGGCATCTTCATTGTTCACTCTTATACGGGTAACCAGTATAGAAAGTTTATCATCAAAACTGGTGATCTGTTCCGGGTGAAAACTGCTTATGCCATTTATACCTCCGAAGAACAACTCTCCATCATGGGCTACTGCTGCTACGTTTGTGTTGAACTCATTTTCCTGGAGACCATCTTGCTTTTTTACCAGCAAAAATCTTCGCTGTTTATCAATCCTGAAGATGCCTTTATTGCTACTGCACCAGAGATTGCCATTTGCATCTGGGAGGATAGCATATACGCATTCGTCGGGCAGGCCTGTTTCCTTGGTGAGGTGCTCTATCAGGCGGCCATTTTTATCCAGGTGAAAGATGCCTTTATTACTTCCTAAAAACATTTCCTGGTTTGGACCATCCGTGAAACATCGCACCTCCCCGGTATTGAGTAGGGGCTGGTCCTTTACAAAATCGCCGGTGACCGCATCAAAAAAAAGCAATCGATCGTTAGCATAGGTCACGATATTATTCCCATTAAGTATTGCACTCATTGCAGAACTGGGGCAGAGGTATTGCGTGTGCGTAGCTTGCTGCAGAAAATTCGTGGTGTGCAACCAGCCTTGGGAAAAAACAACTGATTTTTCAGGAAGACTATAAAGGGCTTTTGCAAAATAAGATACGCCCCGATAGTCTTGATCTGATGTTGCCTTATATGGCAGAGCTGCTAAGTATTGCAAATCTTTACTGAGTCTCCAGGTTTCCTTTTCGCCCCAGACATAGAGGTAATAGTTTCCCTGCTCATCCTTTGTTATAGCTGTAGTTGTAAAACTTTTATTACTGCCGGGAAGCGTGCGCACATGTTTCACCAATTGTTGCAGTGTATCAAAAATAAGAACGCCATTTCCCGTAGCCCCGGCAAGGATATGATTGTTTTGCTTATCGGGCAGCAATGACACAATAAAGTTTTCGCCTGGCGTATTGGTGCCATAATATCGAATGGGATAATTATGACGAATCACTTTGCGCAGTCCGCCATTCACCGTCATCATATACAAGTTGCCAAACAAATCTGGCTGAATTTTAGATATGGTGGCAGCATCACCTGCTGGCTTATTTTGAAAATCGACCAATTCTTTTTGCAGGTTATCGAAACCAGGTCCTGTAAAAAACAGTCGGTTGTACATGGAGACAATGGGCTGTTCCTCCCAAAAACTAACAATGAAACGACCTGCAAATTGTTCATTGGATCCTAAGTTAAGCAGCACTGTTTGCCGGTCCGTATTGAAGTTATAACTAATGAGATGGGTAAAGTTGTAAAAAATGATAGTGAACTCACCGCTGCCCGCAGTTAATAATACACGTGGAGTCATACTCTTAAAACCGCCTGCGGAAGCAGCAAGTTTTTGCTGCTGTAAATTCCACAGGTAAAATGAATCATTAAGCTCTACAACCACATGGTGGTTCACAATATCTGATGAAGGTTTCGCTCGCATTTTGTCACGGTCTGGCGAGGAAACAATCCCGGAGAATACCAGGGATTCCTGTTTACCGGTAGTGGAGTTAAGCCCCACAATATTACCCGAAGAAGTAAAAATATAAATGCAGCCATTATCCTCACCAAGGAAAGTAGCGGGAAAAACTTCGCTTTCACTGTTCTTCCATACGAGGCTGAAGCGATTACTTTGCAGATCGTAGCGACTAACGCCCCTGCTATGGGTTATAAACATTCCGGATTCTACAGAAAGAAAATTTACCCACTTATCATCTGGAAGCCCCGCTTGCACAGGAACATTCGTGAAATTAATTCCATCAAATTTTTGTATTCCATTGGGAAAACTAATCCAGCAGAAATTCTTTGTATCTACGGAAATGTCAATAAGCGTGGTTTGCAGTAAGCCATCATTTACAGAATAACTGAAAACGTTATACCGCTCCTTCGGCTGCGCACCGGCTGCCTGGAAAAAAAAGACAGCAATAATGCTGGCTATGATTATTCTTTTAAACACAATGGGAATGTACTTCAAATTTTACATTCCCCCAATGATTCACTCAGCGGTTGAATGACGAATGATGCCGAAATTCTTACTTCCTGGCAGCATCTCCATCTCTTAAAATGCAAGAAGCTGCCCAGGTGAGCAGCTTCCTATTTACCTATAATTGTTTAAATTATGCGTTACCCGTTTCCGTTGGGTTTTCTGTATTGGGTTGTTCTACAGGGGCCTCAGTCACTGGTTCAGCCACCGGAATATTAGTATCACTTATTGGTGGTGCATATTCCACTTTGGGCGTGATGGCTTCTTGTGTGGATGAAACCTGTTTTTTGCTACTCTTCTTTTTTGCTGCACTGCGCTTTGGCACTGGTTTATTTACAGCAGCCTTTGGAGGAGCCGCTTTTTTAGCAATACCATTTTTAGGAGCTGCTTTTTTTACCACTGCCTTCTTTGGGGCAGCTTTTTTAGCTACTGCTGGTTTGGGACTTGCCTTTTTTGCTACAGCCTTCTTAATAGTTGTTTTCCCGGGAGCCGCTTTCTTTAATACAACCTTCTTCGTTGTGGCTTTTTTTGCGGCAGCTTTTTTAGGTGTGGCTTTTTTTACGGTTACTTTTTTAGGAGAAGCTTTTTTTACAGCCGCCTTCTTAGGTGCCACCTTCTTTGCTGCTACCTTCTTAGTTGCAACTTTTTTTACAGCCGCTTTCTTGGGTGCAGCCTTCTTTGCTGCTACCTTCTTAGGCGAAGCTTTTTTTACAGCCGCCTTCTTAGGTGCAACCTTNNAGGTGCAGCTTTTTTTACAGTCGCTTTCTTGGGTGCAGACTTCTTTACGGCTGCTTTTTTGGGAGCCGCTTTTTTAGGAGCTCCTTTTTTACCTGCAGCTTTTGAATACTTGGCCATACAAAATGTAATTTAATGGAGTTAATAAATATAGAATCAAGGCTGCAAATAAACCCGTGCAAGCCAATGCAGCGGCATATTTCAGCATGTAACGCAAAGTTTCAAAAAGCATACCACGACGGTTTTCCGAATACCCCGTGTTTTGCTCTCCTAAGGTAGATACAGTTATTGAATTTTATAAAAACAGTTTCTGATTTTTTCAAGCTTAGCCAAAAAATTGCCGCAGCCTCTTACCTGATCAATCCCATCGGTACTTCTTTTTCCAAAAGGTACTGGTAAATAAACCTGGTTTTCAAATTCTGAAAATGAATGCCTTTATTTCCGCCCCAGCCGTGCCTCCCCCCAGGGTAGACCATCATCTCAAAATCCTTTTTTGCGTCTTCAAGTTTACTTACCAATTGAAGGGTATTTTGCAAATGCACATTATCATCTATCACACCATGCACCAGTTGCAGGTGCCCTTTGTAGCGGTCAACATAATTAAGTACAGAACTGGTTTTATATCCTTCCGGGTTGCTTTCTGGTGTGCCCATAAACCGCTCCGTATAATGAGAGTCATATAGGCTCCAGTCTGTAACGCTGCCCCCGGCCATGCCATGGGTAAACACATCCGCTCCATAAGTAAGTGCATAACAACTCATGTATCCACCATAGCTAAAGCCAGTGATACATACCCTTTGAGGATCTGCATTGGCATTTTCAATCAGCCATTTTACCATTGNNCCGCTCGCCCGATGATCCATGGACACTTGTATGAGACCTTCTTTTGCATAGAACTGCTGGGTACCGCTTAGCGTCCAATTGTCCATAACAGTTCCTGCATCCGGCCCGCCATAAATACTGATGAGCACGGGATATTTCTTGCTTTTATCCATTGCCGCAGGCCATGTAATTTTCAGGGGCAATTCAAATAAACCGTCATCACTTTTTACCCTGATGATTTCCGTTTTTGCAAGCGCATACTCCTCAAAAGCTGCGCCCTTACTATCGCCCAGTTCTTTTATAATCTTACCAGTATTGCTCACTACTGCCAGCCGGGCAGGTGTAGCACTGTTACTGTATTGCGTTACAAAATAACTACCCTGTGGAGAGATACTGCTGATGGAATGCGTGTAATCTCCAAAACTGAGGCGTTGCATTTTTTTACCATCCAGGTTCACCCTGTAAAAATCGCTGTGTGCACTATTTTCCTTTCTTGCTGTGAAGTAAACGATGCCTTTCTTCTCATCTACTTTTCTCAAGCCTGTTACCGTAAAGTTTCCGCTGGTAATAGCATTGAGCAATTTGCCCTGCATATCATAGTAGTAAAGATGGTTCCAGCCTGTTGCATCACTTTTTAAGATAAATCCTTTTCCATTCTCCAAAAATTCCAGTCTGTCTTCGGTATCCAGGCTTATCCAGGTCTTTTGTGTTTCTTCATAAAAAGATTGCTTAGCGCCGGTGGCAGGATTTACTGCCCAAATTTTTAATTCGTCCTGTTTACGGTTCATCCATTGCACCAGCAAGCTGCTGCCATCAGGTTTCCAGTAAGGCTGGCCAAAATACTGATCCTGCTTTTCATCAAAATCACTCCAAACAATTGCGCCACCATCCGGCTTTACAATGCCTACTTTCACCTCTGGATTTTTATCCCCGGCCTTAGGGTATCTCCGTTTTTCTACAAGGCCATGCTGACCGGCACCATCTGTAATAATGAACTCCGGCACTTGCGTATCATCACTCCGGAAGAACGCAATATGTTTACTATCCGGGCTCCACCAAAAAGACCGGTACAGGCTGCGCCTGCCCAGGATTTCTTCCATATATACCCAACTGGCATATCCGTTTAAGATCATTTCGCTGCCATCTGTAGTGAGGCGTGTTTCCTTTTTTGTATTGATATTTGCACTGTACAAATTATTGCCTTTTGTATAAGCAACGTACATCCCATCCGGGCTCACTACAGGATTTGTTTCAACAGCGTCATCATTAGTTAGTTGAAATGTCTGACCATCTTTTTTCACAAAAATATTCTTTGACTGTACAAAGGCTGAAGGCAGTTCATCTGGTTTTGCTACAGGTTTGTCTGCATCGGTAGCTTCCCGCTCTATCCCTGTTTTAGCATTCAGCACATAGGTTTTATTATCCCGTATCAGCAATAAATTGTTGTCATCTATCCAGCGGCTTGCATTGGGAAGGAGTTGAATGATATCCTTAAAATTAGATTTGAAGTATTGGTCGTCTGTCAGGCTTTTTTTTTGCTGACCGATACCTGAAACCGCAGCCAGGATAAAAAATGCTGCAAGAGAAGTTTTTTTAGAAAAAATGATCATATGGTAAACCGTTTTTTATGGATGAACAAGATAGTTTTTTTGCTGGCATCCATGCATGGTTTGTGATAAAAGGAGATGGAATTTGGATATTATATCCGTAAATAATTTATTATCTTTCCTTAGCCAGCAACATTTGCTCCCGGCAAAACAAATATATTTCGTTCACCGATTAACCCCGTTCAACTCATGATCGTAATTGCTTTATACAATCTCAAAGGCGGTGTGGGAAAAACAGCTTCCTGCGTAAATTTCGCTTACCTGGCTGCCGCCGATGGTTTTAAAACCTTGCTTTGGGATATTGACCCACAAGGCTCCTCTTCCTTCTATTATAAGGCGAAGCCAAAAGTGCATCCGGGTATAAAAAAGTTAATTGCAAAAGATGCTAACCTCGAAGAGGCCATTATGTCTACTGACTTTGAATTGATGGATGTGATTCCTGCAGATAATTCGGCAAAAAGTTTCGATATCATCCAGGATGAAATGAAGGGTAATAAGAACCGGCTCAAAACCATCGTAAAGCAGTTAGACAAAGAATATGATTTTGTTTTTATCGACTGTCCGCCCGGATTCTCGGCGCTTTCGGAAAATATTTTTAGCGCCGCAGATATTGTACTCATGCCGGTAATTCCCACCACATTATCTATCCGGACCTATAATATGGTTAAAGATTATTTTAAAGAAAAGGATCTTGATATGCATAAGATGATGTGCTTTTTTTCCATGGTAGACTTGCGGAAGAATTTGCATAATGAAACGATGGAGGAAATGTATAAAGACAAGAGATTTTTTCAAAACTATATTCCATACCTGAGTGATGTAGAGAAGATGGGCGTGTACAAATCACCAGTAATGGAATTTGCAAATAGTAGCTATGCTGCCCGATGCTACAGGGAACTGTGGACGGAAATAAAAGAAGGCGTGGTGGAATAACTGCCTGCACCGGTATCTTTGCAGGAGTTCCTGACCACACATTTCAAAAAACATTCCATTTCATGAGAAGAGAAACTTTTAGCTGGTACAGTCCGGCCCTGGGCAAAGACATGCCCATTGTATCATACGGCCATTATGGTTTTGCCTTATTGCTGGTGCCCACAGCAGGTGCAGATTATCTGGAATATGAGCGATTCCAATTGATGGATGTGCTGCAACCCATAATAGACAGCGGCAAATTGCGGGTATTTTCTGTAAACAGTGTAAATAAAGAAAGCTGGCTGAACAATGAGATGGAAGGAGCGCACAAAGGCATCCGCCACAACCAGTTTAATGACTATATTTTTAATGAGGTAGTGCCATTTATCAAAAATAATACATCACAGGAAACGCCGATTATCGTGAGCGGCGCTTCATTTGGCGCCTTGCACAGCATGAATCTTTTTTTAAAGCGCCCCGACCTTTTCCAGGGTGTAATTGCGATGAGCGGTGTGTATGATTTAACGGAATACAGCAAAGGTTTTTATGACGACCAGGTTTATTTCAATTCTCCGGTGCACTACCTGCCCAACCTGGGCGATGAGTGGTACCTCAATCATATTCGTGGAAGCAAGCATATTCATCTCCTTACCGGCAGCGGCGCTTACGAAGATCCGCAGGGCGCAAGAAATATGTCGCATGTGCTGCATCAGCAGGGAATTCCTCATGAACTTGATGTATGGGGGCAGGAGTGGACGCATGACTGGCCTACCTGGAAAGCCATGCTACCGGAATACTTAAATACCCGGTTTTAAATTTGCATAAAAAAGGGGGTGGTAAAAACCACCCCCATTTTTAATCTAACTCTAAAAAACTATCCTAATTTTTAATCACCTTATGCACCGTTTGCTGGCCGGTAGCTACGGAAATAATCTGTAGCACATAAGTACCGGAAACAAGGTTACTCACATTAATCGTTTCCACCGTAGATGCACTGGCTTTGTTTACTTTTTTATAGTAAACAACCTGGCCGGCGGGAGAGGAAAGTTTGAGTACATAATCTCCCACAGCTTTATTGTTCAATTGTACTTTAAAGGAGCTTACAAAAGGATTCGGATACACACTTACAGCGTTTGCGCCTAATTCCACGAGGTCTTCTCCAACATAAGTTTGATTGCCTGATTTTCCATAAGGATTATTGCCTGCCACTGTGCCTGACGCATCGCCCTGCTCCGTAATGGTAAAGCCTGCAAGATAATTCCATACCCCAATGCGGCTGAGATTTACGATTACTGTACCGCTTGCATTAGGCGTTACATCTACAAATCTTGCAAAGTCACTACTGTTTTTATCTGTATTAATCGTATCCATTTTTCCATTAATCACCACCAGTGTTCGGTTGCCAGTATTGTTGCGACTGCCGTAAAATTCCATTGTATAAATTTTCGAGGGGCTTAAGCCTTTGATCGTAAGATCCCGCTGGCTTGTAGCGGCGGTATTATAGCGCAGTACCGGCGCATCGGTAGCAGTGGCACCATTGGCATAGCCGGCACCATTGTCTACTACCATAATATCGCCACCCAATGTTGCTTTAATATTACTGGTCGTACGGTCTTCATACATGAAGTTTGCACTATTTATGCTGGCAGAGATATTCCAGTTATTCCACCTGGTATCAGTGTGACCATTGCTTCCGCCAAACAGATTCACTCTTACAATTTTTACTCCGGCCAATGCGGCATTTACGACTACCTGTGTAGTTGCAGTAGCTGTTGCGCCAGCGTTATCAGTTACCGTGAGGCGGAACTGGTAAGTGCCTTCTGTGAGCCCTGTTACTGTAGTTAAAGCTGCATTTGCATTACTGATATTACCAGTTGCCGGGCCTGAAATTTTTGCCCAACTGTAACTACTGATCGTACCATCTGCATCTGCACCACTACCACTCAGGGATACGCTGTTTGATGGCAGAGTGATGTTTTGAGTAGAACCTGCATTTGCAGTGGGAGCAATATTAGCCGCCCCGCTGCGATATAAAAGATTAGATGGAATGAGCTGCTTTGTTAAGCTTCCACCATGGATACTTGCCGTAAGCGTATTACCACCAGTCTTTTCAAAATAGACTACAGTGATAGCGTGCTTACCGGCGGCAAGGCCGATAGTGCCTGATTTTTCAGCATCACTATGCAAGCCATCATTGTTGACCACTTCTACATTATCAATGAATAATTTGCTACCATCATCTGAAGCAGTATAAAATGTATACACTGCATCTGCAGGTACTTGTACATAGCCCTTAAAGCTAAATCCAAAGTAATCAGCCTTGGCAGCAAGACTAAGATCAAAGCCAGCAACAGTTCCTGCCTTCAATGGAGTGAGCGCATCAAAATTGGGCAATGCATCCCAGGTACCTTCATAGTACTTATAGTCCAAACCATTTACTGGATTGGCCGGGTTCACGGCTGGCAGGTAAGTCGAGTTGGCTTTATTAACCATAATCGTAACACTGTCTTTTCCTATGCCGCCTGCATTGTCTGTTACCTGCAGTTCTATTACATAAACGCCCTCCACTAAATTATTGATTGCGGTACTGGCGTTTTGTGCTGCAGCAATACTGCTGTTTCCAGGCCCACTCACTTGCCGCCATGCATAAGCGGCAATACTTCCATCCGAATCTGTACCGCTTCCAGTAAGGGTAACCGTGTTTACCGGGAGGGTGATGGTTTTATCCGGGCCGGCATTAGCAGTGGGCAATTGATTAGGAGGAAGTGTACCTGCGCCACAATAAAGGGTATTATTGGAACTCGTTGAGCCGGCGACATATGATTTTATATAGACACTTTGCCAATTACCAGGTGCATTGGGTATGCAAAAAGTATTGTTGTAAACGGATGATGGAAAGGAATTATTAAACTCGCCCCCAATGTAAATGGCGCCTGTACTCATCGGGTGATTTACAGCATTATTGTAAATATTAAGGGTTTGTTTCGGATTCGCTTCTACCACACTAGTGTTATCACTGCCATAGATAGAATGCTGGCCTTGGGTGCCATTTGGATTGGTATTACCATCGTAGCCACAACTGTCTAAAGAATTTCCATAAAGGTTAATTACGCCATAACCAAAGATTTCAATTCCATTACCTGTTCCTTTAATTATGGTATTATTGTAAACATCACCATTACTATTGCCGCCCAAGATAATGCCGGCCTGCTGGCTGCTCTTGTTGATCGTGCCGAAATTTCTTACGATGTTATCATGAATGCTATTGCCATTCCGGGCATTAGATAGTTGTATCCCGTCCCAGGCACAGCGCTCTACAATGCAATTGGCAATCTCTACACTGTCCAGTCTGATAGGTACGATGGTGGTATCAAGACCACTCCAGGTACTTTTTACGGTAAGCCCGCTTGGTTGCGTTATACCGATGTACATTCCTTCGCCATCCACATCATGAATCCACATATTTTTAAAGGAGAATTTGGTCATGCGGTAATTGTCTCCCCATGTCATCGGCTCATCATAAACCACATCCTGCTTGCAATATATTCCAGTGCTTCCGCCGGTGCATTCTATATTATCCGCCTCTATGTGGTGGCAACTGGTGATAGCAAGCGGTCCTCCATTTACCTTAATACCATAAGGCGTATTTCCTCCCCACACTTTGATATAACGACAATTATTTTTAAACCGGAATGCTGGTGTAGTTACTGTAGTAAGCGGCATAATGACGAGCGGCCTGCATTCGTCGCCACCTATATTATTAAATTCAATAACGGTATAGGATGTCCCGGTAATTTTAATCGTGTCACCGCCTTTCCAGGCAGAGCCGTTTGGACGATAAATTTCCCCAGGACTTGTTTGAGTGAGCAAATAGGTTTTGGGGACTGCTTGATTACAGCTTCCAACGGGAGCGGCATTAACATTCACTTTTACACTACTAATGCCTGTGGCACCAGCATTGTCTGTTACTTTCAATTGAAACACATAGCTTCCTGCTACAAGGCCAGTGATGTTTGTTGTAGCAGAAGTTGGGGATAAAATTGTAGCA
>DGQO01000259.1:1057-2498 GCA_002400445.1 Chitinophagaceae bacterium UBA4412 | reverse complement strand
TAGATATATGTGCCCTGTACAAGGGCAGAAAGATTTGCGGTTGCGTTAGAAGCGTTGGCCAGCGTACCAGTAGAAGGGCCAGAAACTTTGGACCATGCATAAGATGCAATGGTTCCATCGGCATCTGTACCTGCACCAGCAAGAGTAGTGGAATTAGCAGGAAGTATGAGCATTTTATCTGCGCCCGCATTAGCTACTGGCGCTTGGTTTGGCACTGGAGTAGCACCACCACCAAGTGACTGCCGGGCAAGCCATTGATAAAGATTCTGGTTTATACCGTCCAGACTAAAATTACCAGGTTGCGTTCCTTGTCCACCATAAAATTGGTTCCAGCAGCAATGACCGCCACCGCCAAAGTTTGTTTGCACATAAATACCGGAATTGGCTTTAGTGGCATTCATCCGGTTAATGCGGGTGGGCATACCCCGGTTATCAAATTTCTGCTCAAAACCAAGCAGTCTTCCTCCGGAGTTTGCGAAATTATCAAACAGGTTTGGATATGGACTATTGTCGTCTGGCACTACGCCCTCTACTTCTACCACGGCGGCAATTTGCGAAGCATAGGTATAAGGTCCGCTTGCAGCATCCCCGGTCACGAATGTGGTACTGCACCATCCGCCATGGGAAAGACCCGTAAGATAAAGCCGGTTATTATCTACCCTGTATAAACTTTTAATGGTTTGAATACGCTGGTTAATCGTGGGCTCAGTTGGATAAGATGAGGGGGTTTGCAGGCTGATGACAATAAATTCTATCGTATTTCCATCTACAACTACATTGCCATTCCAGCCCTGGGCAATATAAGCACCGGGGCCATTAGAAATTACCGCAGCGGCATTCGTTCCTACTTCTCCGAGACCAGGAAAAAAGACAATGGTTGGATAGCTCCTGTTACCCGTACCGTAAGAGGAGGGCAAATGCACATAAGCATTCCAGCCATTGATCTGCGTAAGTGTTTGCTGGCTGTAAGTTGCATTGGAAAACAGGACACACACAAGTGTGAGCAGCAGAGCAAAGCTCCGCAAGGCAAGGTTTTTCATTAATTAGCTTTTTTAGATATTAGATTGTTAGCCTTTTATTTTCTAAAATAGCCGGGACCTCCATTGTGCCTCTTAAAAATGTCAGAAAAAAAATTTGATGCTTGAATAACTGGCAATGGCTTCACCGGATATTTTAAAATTGTATCACTTTTCAGCAATACGGTGCAAAGAGATGATATCTCAGGGAATAAGATTGTAGGTCGTGATTTTTATTTTTTGTAGTAGATTTAAAAGAATGAGTGAATGAAAACTTTAATTGGATTTTTCATTACCAGTAAAGCACGCTAAACCTTAGCCGGCAAGCTTTTCAGTCACTTTAGATTTAAAATCTCTATAAACCAGACAAAAAGTATTTAATGACAGAGGTACAGATATCAAAAACTTTATACTCATATTTTTTC
>DGQO01000259.1:0-1035 GCA_002400445.1 Chitinophagaceae bacterium UBA4412 | reverse complement strand
ATTTTGTGAAGCAGCCCAAGAGTATTTTAAAGCGGAAGCAGCTTACAGTTTTGTAAACCGGTAGATCCTCCGTTGGTTTGATGCAGAGAGTTGGATAATGTATACCCCTTTCGGGAGTTTACTCACATTGATTTCTGAATATCCCTCATCTCCGTGTAACCTCCCAGCTACCTTCATGAGTTCTTTGCCCAGGAGGTCGGTAACTAAGATTGCATAATTCCCTACTGTGCCAGCCGGTAGCGTAATCCGCATTTTATCTGAAACAGGATTAGGATAAACGGGTGGAGCAGGCAAGACTACCATGCCAGAAGATTTGCCTAAATTTTCAGGAGTTGTCTCATTCAACATCCGGGCAAATGCAGGCGGCGCAACTGGGGGATCATATTCAGAAAGCATAAAGCCGGCAAGATAATTCCACACACCAATCGTACGAATATTTACAATGATTTTCCCTGTAGCATCCGGAGATATGTTTTTAAACTTAGCATAGTCGTTTACATTACTACTGGTGGAAATGGTATCATAACTATTGCCAATGAAAAACGCAGTACTATTCCCCGTGTTAGTACGGGCAGCGTAAAATTCAAGATCGTACTTTTTAGCAGGCATTAAGCCATACACCGTGAGGGTTCGTAAACTGGTATTGGCAGAATTATATCGCAATACCTCTGGTGGACAAACCGTACTGCTTGCTGCATAACCGGCACCATTGTCTGTTACAATACCTACCGCGGTAGTAGTTACATAAGCAGTGGAGACTGTTCCATCCTGGTACTTAAATTTACCGCTTGTACTTGAGGCAAGAACATTCCAGTTATTCCATTGTACATCATTAAAAGGATTAGTGCCGCCATAAATATTCACCTTTATTTTATTACTTAATTCCGGGGCTGGCAATAATGTTACCTGCACATCGTCTGCAGCCGAAAGCGCCCCGGCATCTGTTACCAGAAGTCGGAAAACATACACACCTGGCTGAGGCAGCGTAACTGTGGCTATGGCCTGCGATGCTCCTGAAATGCCAGCTTGTGCAGG
>DGQO01000265.1:2507-6040 GCA_002400445.1 Chitinophagaceae bacterium UBA4412 | reverse complement strand
GGCCATTTTGCCTTATCGAAAATATAATGCGTGCCTTGCTCCGCAAATGCAAAGAGTTTTGCATACAGCACTGAGGCAGAACCTGCAATAAAAGCGCCTACCCAAAATGGCAAAGCATTCAGCAGGTTTCTCCTGAGCCTGTCGTTATGAATGCGATCAAACTGCTGCTTTAAAAATATCCGAAATTGCCTTACCATTTTTTTCATAATTCCATTTGCAGGCGAGCCTGCGGGTAACCCTGTTCTTTATTAAAATTTTGCGGGTGAGCGTAGGGAAAGATGGTAGTTTACCACTGCAAACCTAAAGTAAAATTTTTTCTGCGCTCCAATAATGAGATCCGGGGATGCGCTGCAATGAAATTTTTACCGCTACTCCTGGCCCAAGGGCTGGTTGAAAAGGCTGTGTGTTTTAAAGCTAAAACGCCAGCCAGTGCCACTTCATTTTACCTGTGCTATATTCCAGGGCGGGTGCGGGAAACTTAAAAATATTGAGAATGTATAATGCAGTACGAATACCTTTTTTGTTGGTTTTTATTTTGGTGAGATCAATATCTGGCGCCAGGTACCATTGCCTGCGGCGGGGGATATCCCTGCGGTCGAAAGTGATTTGGCCGGCCTTGTCTTTTGCAATATTCTCATAGCCGCCAAACATACCTTCGGCACCTGTGCCCACAGCAACCTGCAGCCAGGCAGGCCAGTTACTTTGTGGTAAAAATGATTTTGGCGAAACACTGAGCCAGTAAGTCTGNNGCTACGGGCCGTGAGCATGGGATCGGCATATCGTTTCCGATGAAAGCTCCATTTCATTTGTATGCGCTGCTCATCCCAGGCCAGTTCCTGCGAAACCAATAAACCGCTGCCGGCAATATTGGCTGCAAAATCGGCCCAGCTCCAGCCCCATTCCGCACTAAAACCGTCCAGCACTTCTATCACGGTTTGATAGGCAGCCCCACTCATGCCACCCAGCCAGATGCCTTGCTTACGGCTGATACCGGTACTGCGCCAAAACTCTAAACTGCCTTTGCTTTCTGCATAAGCACTAAACATGTGGCCAAACTTGTCCATCTGCTGCCACTCTTTGCTATCATCAAAAAAATGAAACTTGCTTTGCGGGTAATCTTTATACCAGGCCTGGTATAAGCCAAACATGATTCCGCTATAGCCTATAATATTTCCGGCGGCTACAATGCGCACCCTTTTTTTAATTTGTTGTGGAGTAAGCGGCGGCGGCGGCGCTACAGGTTCTGGAGCCGAGGGAAGCGCACTGAGTTGAATACTGCTTACCAGGCTGTCTTGCTGCTGCGCTGCTGCCGGCTGTGGCAAATAAAAAAACAGGCAACAAATCCAGGGTAAAAAGCTGCGTATATGCAATGCCGTACAAGAGTGCGACGCAACAAAAGATGAACAGCGAGATGAGGCCTGGATCATAAAAAACAAAAATAGCTTTAGTTTGCCGTAAAGACTTACGAATAAAGTATTTTTGAAGACTGACTAAAACTCAAGATATGGATGCAGCAATTCAACAAAAAGTAGACAAATGGCTGGAAGGAAACTATGACGCCGAAACTAAGGAAGCTATTCGAAAAATGCAGGCAAGCGGCGGTGATGAACTGGCCGAGGCTTTTTACAAAGACCTGGAATTTGGAACGGGTGGCTTGCGGGGTATTATGGGTGTGGGTACAAATCGTATGAACAAATACACCATTGGTGCAGCCACACAGGGTTATGCCAATTACCTGAAAGCTTCCTTTGATAAAGTAAGTGTGGCCATTGCGCATGATAGCCGGAACAACAGCCGAAAATTTGCCGAGATTACTGCAAATGTTTTTGCTGCCAATGGTATTAAAGTTTACTTGTTTGAAAGCCTGCGGCCCACACCGGAACTGAGTTTTGCCATTCGCTATTTTGGCTGCCAGGGTGGAGTAGTGTGCACGGCAAGTCATAACCCTAAAGAATACAATGGGTACAAAGCCTATTGGGATGATGGNNGAAAATATTACGATCATTGGCAAGGAAGTAGATGATGCTTACCTGGCCATGGTTAAAGGCTTGAGTGTGTATCCTGAAGTGTGCAAGGCAGAGCATGATTTAAAAATCGTGTACACACCCATACATGGCACGGGTATAATGCTGGTGCCAAAAGCCTTGGAAGAATACGGTTTTACCAATGTGCATATTGTGGAAGAGCAGCGGGAGCCAGACGGAAATTTTCCTACGGTAGCTTACCCTAATCCTGAAGAAAGAGAAACGATGAGCATTGGCCTGGAAAAAGCCCGGAGCCTGGATGCAGATATCCTGCTGGGTACCGATCCGGATGCAGACCGGGTAGGCGTAGGTGTAAAAAATAATAAAGGAGAATGGATCCTGTTGAATGGTAACCAAACGGCGTTGCTTGCTTTTACTTATATGATGGAAGCCCGCAAGGCTAAAGGCATTGCACGGCCCAACGATATGGTGGTAAAAACGATCGTGACGACTTACATGATTGATGAAGTAGCCAAAAACAATGATGTAACCTGCTACAATGTGCTCACGGGTTTTAAATGGATTGCTTCCCTCATTAAAGCAAAAGAAGGCATAGAACATTATGTGGTGGGCGGCGAGGAAAGTTTTGGCCTGATGATCGGCGATCAGATCCGGGATAAAGATGCCGTGAGTGCAGTGGCCATCATTTGCGAGATGGCAGCTTACGAAAAGAACAAAGGAAAAACCTTGTTTGAGAAATTGCTGGAACTCTATGTGCAGTATGGCTTTTACAAAGAGAGCCTTACGAGCATCACCAAGAAAGGCATGAATGGTGCACAGGAAATTGCAGATATGATGGAGCGCTATCGCAACAATCCACCCAGGCAACTGGCCGGCGTGGCAGTGGCAAGATTGATGGATTATGAATTGCAAAAAGGAACGAACCTGGCAGATGGAAGTACTTTTGATACCGGGCTTCCCAAGAGCAATGTGCTGCAATTTGTACTGCAGGATGGTTCCATGATTTCTGCCCGGCCAAGTGGNNAGAGATTAATTTATTTTACACAGATTACGATTTAAAAAATGCCGGGTTGCAAGCCCGGCATTTTTTATCTTGCGCTTTAAAGCGGCACTACTGCACATGAGAAAATTTGAAGACACTTACCGCCACAAAGGACTGCGCAATAAACTGGTGGATATCCTGGCGGAAAAGGGTATCACGGATCAAAATGTGCTGGATGCTATTCAGCAAATTCCCCGGCATTATTTCCTGGATACCGCTTTAGAGCAAATTGCTTATGAAGATCGTGCCTTCCCCATTGGAGAAGGACAAACGATTTCTCAGCCTTACACTGTAGCTTATCAAACCCAGTTGCTGGAAATACATCCGCATGAAAAAGTGCTGGAGATTGGTACCGGTAGTGTGTACCAGGCCTGCGTGCTTGCACAAATGGGCGCAAGGGTTTTCACCATCGAAAGGCAGAAAAATCTTTTTGAAAAAACAAAACAGTTTGAATTGCGTAAGCGCTATCCTACGATCAAGTTTTTTTACGGTGATGGCTTTGAAGG
>DGQO01000265.1:0-2315 GCA_002400445.1 Chitinophagaceae bacterium UBA4412 | reverse complement strand
TGCACATCAAAATGATAGTTGCTGATATTATCCGGCAAGTTCTGTTGCATTTCTGCAAGGTCCAGGTCGTGTGTGGCAAGTATGGCGGCAGCGCCTTCTCTCACCAATTGCCGGATGAGCGCTTCTGTGCCCGTGTGCCGGTCCATGGAGTTAGTGCCCCGCAGAATTTCATCCAGTAAAATAAAAACATCTTCATGCGCATTTACTTTTTCTATGATGGTCTTTAATTTTTTAAGTTCCGCATAAAAAGTGCTGGTGCTTTCTTCCAGGTTATCTGCCACCCGCATGCTGCTGATCAGTTGCACCGGGGATAGCTTAAAACTTTGTGCACACACGGGCGCTCCTGCCATAGCCAGGATCACATTGGTACCTGCGCTGCGCAGATAGGTGCTTTTGCCAGCCATATTGCTCCCTGTTACCAGCATCACACTTGCGCTCTTCTCAATATTAACCGGGTTTACTACGCTCCGGGCAGGGGCTAATAATGGATGGCCCATGGCTATGGCCTCCAGGGAAAAATACGCCGTGCGCAGTTCTGGAAATACCCAGGTAGGATTATTATGGTGCAGCACAGCAAAACTACCCAGCGCCTCAAAAAGACCCAGGGTATCAAACCAATGACGTACTTCTGCCGTATTTTTTTTCTTCCATTCATCTAAGGCAATCACTTGCTGTATATCCCAAAGAAAAAGCAGGTTGAGCGGAAATACCAACACCAGGTTGAACCGCACATCCAGGCGATCCAATATTTTTTTAAGTGATGCAATTTGCTGAGATGCCCTTAACTTTTCGTGCCGGTATTGTTGTTGCAATTTGAGTAGCAACGGGCTTTCAAACTGCGCTGCTTCAATGCAGGCGATACTGCGGGAAAGGGTATCCAGCTCATCCACCATTTTAGAAAGACGCTCGTGCAGTTTGCTTATTTTCTTTTCCGGGGGTAAGGCCACAAGTGCCATCACTACCATGGTAACGTAAAATACAGGCATACTCAGTACTTCAAAAATAGTGAGTAAGGTTACTGCCGTACTTATCACCGGCAATACATACCTTATCCAGCGCCAGAGTTTGCCCGTAGAAAACGACGCTGGCTCCCAAAGCCAGTGTTGCAACCTTTGGCCGGTAGCCAACTGTACGGGGTTCTCTTTTCCATTTGCTTGTAAGCCCTGCAGCCACTCCATCTTGCCGGCCAGTTCCTTAATGGCCTGCTGCCGTTCCATTATTTCCGCTGCGGTGGCGGGCTGCAGCAGCCAGGCGGCCAGGGTGGCTTCACCCATCTCACTCACCGTCCTGTTCGTAAACTGGTATAGCGAAGCCTGCCCAAAGATGTCCATATCATTTGCATAGTAATGGTCTTTAGGAACAAATTGCTGGCCATTTGCAAAATGATAGTAATCGTGCTGCAGTGCTTTTAATTCAGCTTCGTTTATACCTGCCAGTAAAGTATGATGGGTTATAGATTCCTTATTGGCAATATCCCGGTATAGTACCCTGGTAAACACAAGCCCGATAACCATAATTGCGGCAAAAACAAACAACAGGCCATGGGGCCATAAAAAATAGACGCTGGCAATCATTGCAGCCATGAGGGCTAAGCGCAAAAAGCCATAGGCATTTTTTTTACGGTTAAGTTGCTGCTGCTTTGCAGAAATAGTGCTAAGGCGATGGTTATAAAATTCCTGGGCGGTCATATTTTTTTATTGCGGCACAATTTAGGAAATCCTGCCCGCAAAGTTTTTTAGTATTGGATCACAGGCGGGTTACGAGGATGGCTGCGCTTATTTTGTAACCGGCAGGTGCGCATTGTGCATCGGTGGAGGCGACGCTCCGTTCGGCTTCAGATCTCCTGGCAGCAGGAACCGGCGGTAGGTTGAGGTCTTATCTTTTTCCTCACATTTAATTGATGTACATTTGTGGGCTGTTGTTTAAATAAAAGACAGGCAATTTGGGGCCGTTTTGGTTTTGACAGCAAAGTTCTTTGCAAGTGTAAGCATGTAGTGCGTTGCGTAATTAGCACTTTAATATGAATACGAAAACTTCAAATGGCAATACACAGTATGCCATGGCTGCCTAATTATTAATTAGACAACCATTAGGGCCGCCGCACAGGATGTCCTGTTTCCAGGTGCCGCCGCCGACTCAAACAAAATACAGGGTGCTGCAGCCGAATGAAGTGACGGCTGCTTAAGACTATTCTTCTACGGATAGGGTTGGTTTGTTATGTTCCTGCCCCGTCCCGACAATTAATACATAAATAAACATGTAGAAAGCTTGTGGCGAGTTTGTTTGGACACCGGTTCGAGTCCGGTCGGCTCCAC
>DGQO01000013.1:1237-3509 GCA_002400445.1 Chitinophagaceae bacterium UBA4412 | reverse complement strand
GCCCTTTTTCATTTTATACAGGGTATCTTTTGCTACAAAATATACATCCTTATGATGAGCATATAGCCCATTTACACCCATCTTATCCTGCAGGAACAGCGATATCTTTCCTTTTTTAAGGCGATGAATTTTACCAGTGCGGCTGTCTGATACATAGACGGCACCATCATCTCCCACTGTGATATCGTTCAGGAATACCGCACCCTCAACGGCATAACGGTGATCCACCTTTCCATTAGCCACATTGATTTGCACAATTTCATCTACATCTGCCACATACAATTTTGTTTTATAGATGCCCATGCCTTTTGGCGCATTAAGTCCCATTGCCCAGTTCATCAGCAGTACTTTTCCATCGGCCGATATTTTGCTGATGAAACCCTGGCCATCTTTTTCATTAGATTTCCCGTCAATATTACTTACGAACACAACATTTTCCGGTGCGTAATAAAGGGTGCTTTCCGGCACTTTGAAAATAGTGTCCGTTTCCCAAACCTTCGTAAGTTGCTGTGCTTGCGTTGATGAGCAGGCGAAAAGGTATAGGGCGAAGAAAGCAAACAGGCAGAAGGATTTTTTCATGGCTTATCAGTTGATGTGCTGCGTTCGTTATGGTTGTTGCAAATGTAAGCGCTCCCTTCCACGGATACAAGGCCGCTATGAAATCACCGGCCTGCTTTTCTTTTCTACCTGGCGCTTCCTGAAGTGAAAACGCTGCATCATTTGCCCGCCTTCTTTGGGGCATTCTTTTAAATCCATGCTGCGAAAGATGGACATTTCAATTTTAAGCGGGCCATTGGAAAGGCTGTTCATTTCGGCAGGGGGGAGCACGTAAATGTTATTCTTCAGCAATACTTGTTCTTCCAGGTTAGCATTGCTTTTACTGGTATCGCTCACACTAAGTTCAAGACTGTCTCCTTCCTGGATATTTTGAAAACGGATTTCCATTGCGCCTGTGGTATCGTTTATAATTACTTGCCCGCATACGGGCACACTTACCTGGAAGGTTGTGCTGTACTTTATGCCGTCAATACCGGTGAAGACATATTCATGAGATGGCTTGGAGAGTGGCACCACAGCAGCATAAAAAGCGCCCTGGTAAGTGCTGCTGTCCACTTTTATGATTTCGCCATTCAGCGCAACATCCGAAGGCTGGCTCAATACCAATGTAGTACCATTGGGACCGGCAAAGCGAAACTTTGCAATACATTCTGCCACGAGTGCATTCTCCTGCACGCTCACATCATAAGAAGTATAAATGCTCGCAGGGTTCACATCTTTGCTAAAACCAATCTCTTCGGTATCGCAGGAAGCTAAGAACAGGATAGCGGCTGTATAGAGCAGGAATTTTTGCATGGCATGCTGGGTTTTCTCTTTATACCGGAAACTGGAAAAGGTAATCCCAATCGTCTTTCCGTAAAGTGCTGCCCATGATGATTCTAGTCGCATTTTTACGTCTTCCATTCAACATCATGCACACAAAGGCCATTTGTTTTGCCTGAAATGTTGCTAAAACCCACTGAAAAACCCTTTAAAATCTGTTAAAAACGCTTAACATTTTAAGGCCGGAAGGCAATGTTTTTGGGGGTCTTAGCGTTTCAGATCCGGGTACTGACGATAGTCAGGTCTCAAAAGTTTGCATCTTTGGCACTGAGCCCTTAGCTTTGCGCCATCTTTTGAAAAAATCATTTCTTAATGTGTTTGTAGGACAAGACGGAATACAGCGGCTTCAATCTTAGGTTTAATCTCCTGTAATAGGTTTCGAAGTTCATTCCGGAATACTAAGTCGTACATACGTGTAAAATCAAAGTTTACGTATGAAAAACTTCTTGTTAATTGCTTTTTTTGCTGTCAGTTTCACAGCAATTTCATTTTCAGCAATTTCCCAGCCGCTTCGTTTTATCGACGGTATAGAATTAAAAACGGATCCCCTGGCTTATACCCGGGTGGTAACTCCCACGGTATCTACTTATGCGGCCCCCAGCCCTAAATTGATGACCCGTGCGAAAGCGCTTGCCACCGAAGCCTGCTCTGCTATACAATTTAAATATGCCCAACTCCTTGATGTGAACATCGAAACAGTGATGAACTATTCTTTGTTTAGCGTGATAGAAGATTGGTGGCATGTTCGTTATCGCTACGGTGGTACCAGCAGGAAAGGCATTGATTGCAGTGCACTCACCGGTATGTTATTCAGTTCCGTTTTTGGCCTTGCGCTTCCCCGCACGGCAAGAGAGCAGTACCAGGCCACAGAACGTGTAGGCAGGGAAGAGTT
>DGQO01000013.1:0-1016 GCA_002400445.1 Chitinophagaceae bacterium UBA4412 | reverse complement strand
CTGTCTGCAGTTATGGATTCGGTGCTGGCAGGCAGCCGCTGTTTCATGGTTTTCCAGGCAGTATCTGCAGGATAAACCCAGGTCTCTTTTTTGCTGCCAATGCCCGATATTTTAACCGGCATATTGAAACCGGCCACACAGTTCGTCCAGCGGTAGGACAGTTTTCGATCAATAATTTTATATTCCAGTACGGGTACTTTGGTAGTGCGCAAATATTGGTTAAAAACAGGATGAAGGTCTTTGCCAGATTTTTTGATCACATAATCCTCTATCTCTGCACTGGTAACTGTTTGATGGCAGAAAGTGGCATTCAAACCCCGCAATATTTTCCGGAATTTTTGATCATTATTCATCACCTGCCTTATCGTGTGCAGCATATTTCCGCCTTTGTCGTACATATCTCCACTGCCTTCTTCATTTACGCCATAAAGCCCGATAATGGGTACATCATTGCTGATGTTCTTTCGTTCTCCCACCGCATAATCATCGGCGGCTGTTTTGCCATAATAGTATTCGGTAAACAGCACTTCGCTGTAATTCGTAAAGCTTTCGTGAATCCACATATCGGCAATATCTTTTGCCGTAATATTATTGCCAAACCATTCATGCCCACTTTCATGTACGATAATAAAATCCCATTTTTTACCCCAGCCAGAGCCGGAGCGGTCCACGCCACGATAGCCATTCTGGTATCCGTTGCCATAAGCCACAGCGCTTTGATGTTCCATGCCAAGATGCGGAGCTTCTACCAGCTTGTAGCCATCTTTATAAAACGGGTAAGGACCAAACCAATACTCAAAGGCCTTCATCATTTTAGGGGCCTCTGCAAAATGCGTTTTTGCTTTCTCCAGGTTTTGGGCAAGCACCCAGTAATCCATATCTAACGGGCCGCTTTCGCCTGCATAGGTTTCGCTAAAGTTTACATACTTGCCAATGTAAGGCACAATATTATAATTGTTGATGGGGCTTTTTACCGTCCAGTTCCATTGCGTGTATCCGTTGCCGGCATCTTGCTT
>DGQO01000148.1:8956-11978 GCA_002400445.1 Chitinophagaceae bacterium UBA4412 | reverse complement strand
AAGTATGATAGTGCCGGATCATTCAACGAAGGGTTGGCAACTGTCAGGTTTAACAATAAATGGGGCTTCATATACCAGGATGACGACACACTTACTTCCTGCCGTTTCGATTATGCCTATAATTTTCACCGGGGAATTGCGATTGTAAAAGAGAAAGGAAAGTACGGCTATTTTACAAAGACCGGTGAAACGCTGATTCCTTGCCGGTATGATATGGCATATACCTTTAAAGACAGTATTGCCGTTGTAAGAATAAACGGTCTGTTTGGATATATCAACAAAGCCGGAGAATGGATCATCCCTTGTCAATATGACGATGCTTTCGACTTTAACGAGGGTCTTGCTGCAGTACAGAAAGAAGGCTTATGGGGATATATCAACCCACAGGGAAGCCTGGTGATTCCTTTCGGGTATGACGAAGCAAATGAATTTCATGACGGATTATCCCTGGTACAAAAGGACGGCATGTACGGATATATTAATCAATCAGGCATGTTGCTGATAGCATTGCGATACAGATCTGCATTTTCATTCAAAGGGGGTGTAGCCATTGTTGAGGATGAGGACGGAGAAATGCTGCTGATCGATAAAGAAGGAACGGAGATATGCAGCGCTGTTTTCAGAAGTGATTTTACAGGCGATCTTGCGATTGTGGAAAATGAAAATAAAAAAAAGGGTTTCATAAACAGGCATGGGAAGGTGGTGATCCCTTACCAATATGATGATGTTATCCCGTTCCGGGAAGGATACGCTGCAGTGGCTTTGAATAATAAATGGGGATTCATCAATGAACAAGGTGTACTGGTGATACCGTTACGTTATGATGCGGCGCTGGTATTCAATGAAGGACTAGGTCTGGTCATGCATTTTATTAAATGATAAATATAACCTTTATGAAAAAGATTAACCGTCATTCAGTGAAATACCAACTTCGGGAAGCAGTATTATTGATCGGTACCGCTTTGTTCGTTATAGCGCTGTTTGGTTTTAACGGACAACAAAACAATTCTGAAAAACTAATGGGCATTTCTTTCAACTACGAGAAAAAGGAGATCACCCTGCAGGTGGTCACCACGGGTTGCACGGTAAAAAATGATTTTCAATTCAAGGTCAGCAATAATACCATCACGATCATCCGCAAGAAAAGGGACATTTGTAAAATGATGCCCGAAAAGGCCAGTTTTACCTATACGTTTGCAGAAACCGGTCTCAGTAAAGATAAATCCTACACTATAGTGAATAGTTTTATGGCCAATCCTGACTTGGCCAATATTCCGTGACCATTGCATCACACAACCGGCCAATGAATTACTGATCGGGATATCAGGGTTCTGCCGCCCACTTCTCTGCCTGAAATCTGATTTTTGGATGAAAACAGGAGCAACATATTATTTACGCAGTAAAGTCCTTTCTTTTCAGCAATCAGAAAAGATGTATTTAATCAGATCCCGGAGCACAGTTCCGGGATTTTTTTATGCGATTCCCTCAAGAATTCTGTAGCTGGCTGTATCTATAAAGATTGTACTCTCATCTGTTAATTGAAAAGACTCACCAGAAAATACATCCTTATAAGTTCCATGTAATTCCCGGGCATTGAATTGATACCAGAGCGGCTGATTATCCATATTGAGCAGTACAATTACGCAAGCAGATTCCGATTTTCTAAAAAAGGCAAGTACTTTTTGCTCGTTGTCAGCTTTTATAATGACCGGAAAACTATTGAGCCCAGCCTGTAACGCCGAATTGCTTTTTCTCAACTGCAGCAAGGTTTTGTAAAAATCATGGTACTGTATGCCTGCAGACCAATCAATAGTATCTTTATCAAAGAATTTTAAACGCCGTGTAACTGGCAATTCCTGCCCGGTATACAACATGGAAACGCCGCACCAGGTATGGCTGAACACTGCAAGATTTTTGGCCCAGATACCGTATTTTTCAAATTCAGTTCCACACCAACTGTTTTCATCATGATTGCTTGTAAAATACATCCGAAGAGCAGTAGCCGGAAAATCATTAGCATAATGACGCAGCGTAGCCAGCAAGTCGTTGATGGTTTTCTGACCTTTACAATAGTCTTCTGTATCATGCATCCATTTCCAGCTAAAAGAAATATCAAAAGCTTCATGATAATTGATATGCTCTGTTTCTGCCAGCCAAATTAAATTTTCTTTCAGGGGTGTGAGTTGTGTACGGGCATTTATCCAGAAGGGAAGGGGTGTGAGATGGGCCAGGTCTGCCCGAAAACCATCAATATTAAAGTCCGTTACCCAGTATTTCATCGCATCAATCATAGCTTGCTGTTCGCCTGCACTACCATGGTCTATTTGCAATACATCTTCCCAATCGTAAGGGGGTTTAAAATTTCCCTGTGCATCTTTTTCATAGAATTCGGGATGCGATATCGTCCACACATTATCCCAGGCGGTATGATTTGCCACCCAATCCAGTATCACCCTCATACCGAGGCTGTGAATCTGGGCTACCAATTCATGAAAATCGCTAAGGGTACCGTATTCAGGATTTACATCAGTATAATCTGTAATAGAATAATAGCTTCCCAGGGTGCCTTTCCTATTCAACTTGCCTATTGGATGGATGGGCATTAGCCATAGAATTTCTACACCCATATCTTTTAAGCGGGGCAGGTGCCGGGCAAATGCGTCAAAAGTACCTTCGGGGGTATATTGCCGCATATTAACGGCATATATATTTGAAGCGGCCAGGAAAGGCGCTTGTTGAAAATTTGTCAAATCGGGTTTTATTTTATCCGTGGCTTGGCCATTATCGGCTGCATTATCTAAACCTGCTACCTTTGCAGCATTGAAAATAAGATGAAGCAATTTACTATACCTTTTACATATCGCAGCCCGCTAATTTCCGCTATTAAGCAACGGCGTAAGGACCTGGATAAAATGAAGAAAGACTTTACGCCAACCCTTCTGGATCTGGGCCCGGTACAAATTTACCTGGCCCGTCATTTTGGTTTTTGCTATGGCGTAGAAAATGCAATTGAGATCGCCTT
>DGQO01000148.1:2970-8937 GCA_002400445.1 Chitinophagaceae bacterium UBA4412 | reverse complement strand
GATGATATTGTAATGATACCTGCATTTGGAACAACCTTGCAAATGGAGGCGTCCCTCCGCAGCAAGGGCATTGCTATTGAACAATATAATACGACCTGCCCATTTGTAGAGAAAGTATGGAACCGCAGTGAGCAGATTGCCAGCAGGGATTATACTGTTATAGTGCACGGAAAACCGGCCCATGAAGAAACCCGTGCTACATTTTCTCATGCCGCCAGCGGCACAGCAAGTATAGTGATCAATGATCTTGAAGAAGCTGTCCTGCTGGGCAAATATATTACCGGGGAGAAAACAGCAGCATCATTTTTCAGCGACTTTGCCGGTCGGTTTTCTGCTGGCTTTGATGTGACAAGAGACCTTCGGAAAATTGGTGTGGTAAATCAAACGACCATGCTTGCCAGCGATACACAGGGCATAGCAGATTACCTCAAAAATGTAATGGTTCAGCATTATAAACTCAATGCAGAAAATTTAGAAGAACACTTTGCAGACACGAAAGACACCTTGTGTTATGCTACGAATGACAATCAATCTGCGGTGTATGGATTGTTAGAAACTGATGCACAGCTTGCGATAGTGGTGGGTGGTTATAACAGTAGTAATACTTCGCACCTCGTAGAACTGTGTGAAGAGAAATGGCCAACGTATTTTATTAATGACGCTTCTAAGATTGAGTCTGATCAAAAAATATTACACTTTGATTTGCATCAAAAAATTGAACTGGAAACGGTAGGATTTTTACCGGCAGAGCGACCTGTAAAAATTGTGCTTACGAGTGGGGCAAGTTGTCCTGATGCTATTGTAGCATCAGTGATTGAAAAAATTGCAAACCTGTTTGGGCAAACTGTAGAAGGTTACGATCCATTTAAAGAACCCGGGCTACCTGCTTAAGGGCAAAGTCTAATTGCTCTTCCATACTGATGTGGGTATTATCTAACAGCACGGCATCATCTGCCATGCGCAGTGGGCTCACCTCACGATGAGAATCAATATGGTCCCGTAGTTCAAGGTTAGCCTTCACTTCTTCTATAGTGATGTTGGGATTTTTTTCGTACATCTCTTTAAACCTGCGTCCCACTCTTACGTCAAGGTCGGCTGTCATAAATATTTTAAGTTCAGCTATGGGAAATACGGTCGTTCCAATATCCCGTCCATCCATTACGATACCTTTACGTGCTCCCATTTTCTGTTGTTGTGCCACCGCAAAAGAACGAACACTTCCAATGGCCGCCACTTCGCTCACTTTTTCTGCAACGACCAGGTCACGGATTACATACTCAATATTTTCATCGTTTAAAAAGATTTCAGATTGTGCAGATTTAGGATTGTACTCAAAATGCAAGTGCACATTTTGCAAAGCTTTTTCCACATCAGCGCCATCCGTCCAATCCACATGGTTGCGCAAAAAATAAACGGTAATGGCCCGGTACATTGCGCCACTATCAATGTACACATACCCGAGTGACCGGGCAAGTTGACGAGCAAGGGTACTTTTACCACAACTGCTCCAGCCATCGATGGTGATGATAATCTTTTTTGACATTGCGCTGCAAAAATGGGGGAAAAACCGCTGACCTCAAAATGAAGTTTGATAGACTCAAGACTTAAAACCCGCCATCCTTGATGGATTCCCTATAAAAAATTGGTGCTTGAATACATGACCTCTTTTTCATAATAGTCCTCTAACTCTTTTTCAATTGTGTTATCGCAGATTTTTATTTCAGCTAATAGCGAGAAGGGATATTGGTTACAAAAAAGCCTGTTGCTTTCGCAACAGGCTTTAGTCTATTCTATTTATTTTAATCTGGTTTCGGAGCCTTTTCTTTTTTCTTAGGCTCCTCCTTAATAGTGAAGGTAATTTTCCCAGCTTCCTTATCCAATTCTGCGATAAGTACGTCTCCAGATTTAATATTCATATTCAGAATCTCTTCTGCCAGCGGATCCTCCAGGTACTTTTGAATAGCCCTGTGCAGGGGTCTGGCGCCAAACTGACTATCATAACCTTTATCAGCTATAAAATCTTTCGCCTCTGAAGATATCTCCATAGAGAACCCGAGATTAGCCAAACGTAACATCACACCTTTCATCAGGATATCAATGATTTCAAAAATATTCTCTTTAGTAAGGGAATTAAAAATTACGATATCATCAATCCGATTTAAGAACTCCGGGCTGAATGTACGCTTGAGCGCTTTCTCAATGATGGCTTTGTTGTTTTCATCAGAACTTTGAAGGCGATTTGCGGTAGCAAAACCTACTCCATCACCAAAGTCTTTCAACTGGCGCACACCAATATTAGATGTCATAATGATCATGGTATTCTTAAAATCCACTTTGCGTCCAAGACCATCCGTTAGTTGTCCATCATCCAGCACCTGCAAAAGAATGTTGTAAATATCCGGATGTGCTTTTTCAATCTCATCCAGCAAGATTACACTATATGGTTTGCGCCTTACACGTTCGGTAAGTTGCCCTCCTTCCTCGTAACCTACATAGCCCGGAGGTGCCCCAATCAAACGACTCACGGTAAACTTTTCCATATACTCACTCATATCTATGCGAATGAGTGCATCTTCACTGTCAAACATTTGCCTGGCCAGGGAACGGGCAAGTTCAGTTTTACCCACGCCAGTAGGACCCAGGAAAATAAATGTTCCAATTGGCTTTTTAGGGTCTTTCAATCCTACCCTGTTTCGCTGAATTGCTTTCACTACTTTAAAAATGGCATCTTCCTGACCTACCACAGCACCTTTTAAATCATCACCCATCCGGCGAAGTTTATCGGTTTCAGCCTGCACCATTCTTTTTACCGGTATACCCGTCATCATGTGAACCACTTCTGCAATATCTTCCTCTTCTATAGGGTAACGCTTGTTCTTACTTTCCTCTTCCCACACTGCTTTCGCCTTTTCTAAATCTTCCTGAAGGCGTTTTTCTGTGTCTCTCAAAGATGCTGCCTCTTCAAACTTTTGGCTTTTAACCACCTTGTTCTTCTCCAGCTTAATATCTTCAATCTTTTTCTCCAGGTCAATAATATTCTCCGGCACATTAATATTTTTAATGTGCTTGCGTGCCCCTACTTCATCCATTACATCAATGGCTTTATCTGGCAGCAGGCGATCTGTCATGTAGCGGTCGCTCAGTTTCACACAAGCTTCAATAGCATCTTTACTGTAGATTACGTTATGGTAATCTTCATATTTACTCTTGATGTTATTGAGGATTTCCATAGCTTCTTCTACAGAGGGCTGCTCTACTAGTACTTTTTGAAAACGCCTGTCTAATGCTCCATCCTTTTCAATGTGCATTCTGTATTCATCAAGAGTGGAAGCGCCAATACATTGCAATTCTCCACGGGCAAGAGCGGGCTTGAAGATGTTTGAAGCATCCAAAGATCCACTTGCGCCACCGGCCCCCACAATAGTATGTATCTCGTCAATAAACAATATTACATCTCTGTTCTTCTCCAGCTCATTCATGATGGCCTTCATGCGCTCTTCAAACTGTCCACGATATTTTGTACCAGCAACTAAAGCTGCGAGATCGAGGCTTACNNCCTTCCACAATAGCAGTTTTACCCACTCCTGGCTCACCAATTAAAATTGGATTATTCTTTTTACGGCGGGATAGAATCTGGGAAACCCTTTCTATTTCAATTTCTCTGCCTACTATTGGATCAAGCGAACCATTTTCTGCAAGCCGGGTAATGTCCCTTCCAAAATTGTCGAGTACAGGCGTCTTGGTCTTTGGTGCATTAGCCGCTCCAGGCTTAGAAGAACGCTGCTGACCATACTGCTTCCTTTCCTCATCAAAATCATCATCCTCATTATACTCTGCCTGTGGTGGAGGCGTGCTTGTTACAAATCCTAACTCATTTTTAAAAGACTCATAGTCTATCTCAAACTGGTTGAGAATCTGCGTAGCAATATTCTCCTTGTTTTTAAGGATAGAAAGCATAAGATGTTCGCTCTCTACGGTCGTGCTCTTGAGGGCTTTGGCCTCAAGTACAGTAATCCTGATCACTTTTTCTGCCTGTTTGGTAAGTGGCAGCGAATTTATATTGGCAATATTTTTACCGGTTTTATCTTTTACAGCCATCTCTATCTCCTTCCTCAATTCGTAAAGATCAACACTCATCGACTTCAGGATTCTTACCGCTGTATTTTCCCCGTCTCTAATGAGCCCCAATACAAGGTGCTCGGTGCCAATAAAATCATTTCCTAACCGCAGAGCTTCCTCCCGGCTGTATGAAATTATTTCTTTGACTTGTGTGGAAAAATTGTTGTCCATTCCTTTCAATTTAGTTTATACAATAATAACGTTTATTTGCGGGAGATAGTTTGTAAATAAGTGCAAATGTTGAAATGTTGAAAAACGGGAAAATCATTTAAATACAACGACTTTTGTAAGAAGTTTAGGAAAGGTATTATGATTTTTTTAGCTTCCTGAAACATTAAAATATTGAACTCTGTATCCGCCCTTCTGAGCATAATTTATACTAATGAATGTCAAAATAGATACCAAAGAAAAATTTAGCGTTATAACACCGGTTGAACCCGAAATTGCTGCTAATATGACAGAAGAACTCCGCCATATATTAGAGCAGCAGCAAAATTCGGTACCTGCGCATTTAGTGCTTAATATGCAGCACGTGCAAAACCTGGACAGCACCGCTGCGGACATGATCGCCGGGCTGCAACAAAAATTCTATGAGCATAACCTGTCATTCGTGGTTTGCGAGCTGCAGGAACCTGTGGAAAAAATGCTGGACGAGCGGGAACTGCTTGAAGTGATGAACAGTACCCCTACCGAATCTGAAGCCTGGGATATTGTGCAGATGGAAGAGATAGAAAGAGAGCTTTTGGGCGATGATGATATGGAAGAATAAACGGAAAAGGTTATTTTGCTTAAAATCTATCTGTGCTCACACTCACTATTTTAGGAAACAATTCTGCCATTCCGGCCTACGGCCGAAACCCAACTGCACAAGTTTTAGAAACGGCTGATGAAAGTTTCCTCATTGACTGTGGAGAGGGTACCCAACTTCAACTATCCCGGTATAAAATCAAACGCAGCCGCATTTGCCGGATCTTTATTTCTCACCTGCATGGTGATCATTATTTTGGATTAATAGGCCTGCTCAGTAGCCTGGGTCTAATGAACAGGAAGCAGGAACTACACCTGCATGCCCCACCACTGCTACAACAAATCATCCAGTTACAACTGGATGCTGCGCTCACAACTCTTCCTTTTTCTTTACACTTTCATCCATTGGGAGAAGATGGCGTGATTTACGATGGCAAGCGAATGACAATCTCCTGCTTTAGGGTAAACCACAGGATAGATTGCTGGGGATTTTTGTTTCGGGAGAAGAGAAATACCCGAAGCATAATGCCGCACCGGGCGAAGGCGTATGAAATTCCAATGGCTTATTACGAAGCCTTGCAACAGGGTAAGGATTATACAACTAAAAAGGGTACCATCATTCCGAATGAAGAAGTGACTACCGCAGCCACTCCATCAAAAAGCTATGCTTTTTGTGCTGATACCATTTATGACGAGAGCCTTGCGGCAAAAGTGCAGGGCGTTGATTTATTATATCATGAAACCACTTACCTCAAAGACTTAGAAGATAGAGCTGCCGAACGCTACCACTCCACCAGCATACAGGCTGCAGCAATTGCACAATTGGCTGCGGCAAAGAAATTGCTCATTGGGCATTTTTCCTCAAAATATGAGATACTGGAACCTTTCCTGGAAGAGAGTCGGGAGATTTTTCCTAACACCGAACTGGCGCTGGAAGGTGTAAGTTTTATGATTTAGTCTTTCGTATTGATGATGTGGTTATTGCCATCATTAATTACCCATTGGTAAAACTGCGGAAACCACTTTCTCCATGCCTGTTCGTTATGCGCACCCTCATCGTCGATAGCCGTGTAGATATACGCTTTTGAAAGCCTTCCCACC
>DGQO01000148.1:0-2925 GCA_002400445.1 Chitinophagaceae bacterium UBA4412 | reverse complement strand
AGGATATTTTAGCGCAGCATAATAGGAGATGAGCCCTCCCATAGAACTGCCGGCAATGATAGTATTCGGTGCTGTGCTTAGCGTTCTGTAAGCACTGTCAATAAAGGGTTTAAGGGTTCGGGCAATAAAATTAACATAAGCATCTCCTTCTCCCTTGCCAAACTGCTCAAAGTAAAATGGATTATACTCCGTGAGTCGATGTGGGCCATTGTCAATCCCCACCACGATACAAGGTTTTTCTTTTTTTATGCTAATGAGTGAGTCCAGGCATTCATCTACGCCCCATTCGCCATAGCCTGCCGTATACTCGTCAAAAAGATTTTGTCCATCATGCATGTACAACACGGGAAATCGCTTTAGCCCGGTTTTGTAACCTGGCGGCAAATAAATGGTTATCCTTCGATAGCGCTGTAATTGCGGAATNNAATACATGATTACCCTGGTCGCTGCCCGAAGGGCCCGTCTCCACAGTACTCCAGCTTCCTTTTGTGATTTTGAATTCGATCAGATCCGGCGGTAGAGATGGAATAACCAAGGTCCAGATTGAATCCTGCTTATGCAATGCAAAAGCAGCTTTTCCAGGATTCCAACCATTGAAATTGCCTGCAACAAATATGCTGTCTGCCGGATGCTTTGCATCGTCTTTCACAATGATGGTAAGATTATGTCGCTGAGCCTCCACGCTCATTACAAGCGAAAAAGTGAGCACAAAAAAAATGCAGTATTGCAATAATCTAATCATGGATTTTTTTTAAGATAAGCTTGCGCCTGGCTATGTAATCCTTTGCTTAGCGGCACCACTGGTAGCCTCACTGTATTTTTGATCATCCCCATTTCTGCCAGGAATGCTTTTACTCCCGCCGGGTTATTTTCTGCAAACATGATTTCATATCCTTCAAGCAATTTATCGTTAAATCTTTTTGCTACAGAAAAATTACCTGCCAGGCAATGATTAACCATGGATGAAAAAGATGCGGGGAAACAATTTCCCGCTACACTGATTACACCGTCCATTCCACAGGCCAATTGTGGCAGGGCAAGTGCGTCATCGCCACTCACCACTAAAAAATCTTCAGGCCTGTTTTTTAAAATTTGCATGCACTGAAGCATATCACCTCCTGCCTCTTTAATACCGGCAATGTTAGGAAGATCTGCAAGACGAAGGGTGGTTTCGGCAGTCATATTTCTACCCGTTCTACCCGGCACATTATATAGAACGACAGGGCGGGAAGAAGCACCAGCGAGCGCTTTGTAATGCTGGTACAACCCTTCCTGAGAAGGCTTGTTATAATATGGGCTGGCACTTAGTATTGCAGCAGCTTCTTCCAGAGGAAAAAACTGGAGATCGTGCAACAGTTCATGAGTGCAGTTTCCGCCAATACCTACTACCACAGGAACACGCCTGGCTACATGTTTATAAGTAAATTCGATTATTGTTTTTTTCTCTTCTTTAATTAGTACCGGAGTCTCTCCGGTGGTTCCCATCGTAACAATGTAATTAATGCCATTGCTGATTAGAAAATCAATGAGTTTACCCAAGGCTTCGTAATCTACTTCATCGCCGGTTGTAAATGGCGTTACAATTGCAACACCCGTTCCTCGTAATTGCTCCCGCAGGTTCATGTTATATTTTTTTACATGAAGGTATTAAATCTCCCTTCACACAACAAAAAGCCTCCCGGGATTTCTCCGGGGAGGCCAGCGGCTTTTCAAAGATGTGTAGAAATCAGGTATTGAGAATTTTGGAGCGGGAGGTATAAAATCTATCCTTGCCATAAATAAAAAGGCAAGAGCCATTTTTAATATTATTGATAATGGGCCTGGTAAGTTTCTCCGGAACTGCGGGGCAGCCATGGCTTCGGCCGATATATCCCCTGCTCCTGATAAAACCTTCGCTCACATAAGGAGCACCATGCATTACGATGGCTCTTTCCGAAGCGTTATCATTAATTCCTTTTTCCATACCATTTAGCTGGAGAGAGAAACCATTTTTCCCAATATAAGTATCATCTGTGATATAAAAACCAAGACTGCTCTGAAAACTTTCCGGTACATTAGAAAAATGACTCGCCTGTGCCTCACCGGTATTCTGACCATGGGCAACATAAGTATTAAACAGCAGTTCCTGTTTTTCCAGGTCTACCACAAAAAGTCTCTTTTTATATGAAGGTTGCGTAAAGTCAACAATAGAAAGTACCCGTTGGTTCAATAATTTTCCTTGCCCTTTAAAATAAGTGTACCCTTTAACAGCATAGTCAAAAGCCTGCTTACTTAGGCCGAGCGTACTTAAATGCAGGTTGTCATAAACCTCAGACAAGGAAGAAACCCTTGAATTTGAAGGATTCGTATCGGGATATACAGACCTGTTAAATACCGTACCCAAACCCATTCCATTAGAAATGGTGGAAGCAAAAGGAAAGTGAACAAGGACAAGTAATAGCGCTGCTGCACACACATTGAACCTGTAGAGTGTGAATTTCTTCATACTTAACTATAGTGTTTAAGTGTTTAAAAAAAGAAAACGATAGACCGAAGTAGATGTTGTGCTATAAACCGGCTTTAAAGGATGGCTTTGAATTTTCGAGTGCGAAGGTAAGCGCCCTGCATTAAAAGGAGCAGAAATGGATGTTAATTTGATTAAAAAACCGTATAAAAAAAGTTACGCTTTACACTGCGTAACTCCTACTTCAAAATTCAATGATATGTAATGATCTACTGGGTAATATATTGCTGAAGATGATTGATAGTATCTTTTTGAGATTGTATGATGGCTGATACAACATCGCCGATAGAAATGATTCCTACCAGTTTCTCATTGTCCACCACTGGCAGGTGGCGCACCTTTTTTGAACTCATTAGCGCCATGCAATCCTCCAGCGATGCCCCGGGAGCTACCGTAAAAACTTTTGCCGTCATAATCTCGCT
>DGQO01000233.1:3344-3983 GCA_002400445.1 Chitinophagaceae bacterium UBA4412 | reverse complement strand
GCACATTTAGAATTAATGGATGCCAGCTCGAATTCATCTGTGGATGGATGGTTTCAAAATATTTTTCCCAACCAATATTTTACCGTGGCTGCGGGGCAATCTGTGGCCGTAAAATTTCCGATTGCGGTGCCGTTTAATTTTAATAGCGCACTTGCTTATCGTATCAAAGCAGTATCTACCGAANNCCGTGGATAAATCTCCAGCCTTTAGCGATGGCGAACAAGCTGCAATGCCTGTGCTCACTAATCGGATGCTGGTTACAGAGAGCCTTCCTATTTATATGCGCAGTGCAGGTACAAAGCAATTCTCATTTGAAAAATTGCTGAAGTCGGCCGCTGCGGGGCAGGGTAACAATAATACGCTGGAGCATCATGCTATCACCATAGAGTATAGCAGTAATCCGATCTGGTATGCTGTGCAGGCCTTGCCTTACCTGATGGAGTATCCTTATGAATGCGCAGAGCAAAACTTTAACCGGTATTATGCCAATGTGCTGGCGGCTTATGTGGCCAACAGTACACCAAAGATCAAGGCCATTTTTGAGCGTTGGAAAACATTGGATACGGCAGCCCTCATGAGCAATCTGCAAAAAAATGAAGAACTGAAATCAGCCTTGCTCGAAGAAACACCCTGGGTGCT
>DGQO01000233.1:3019-3178 GCA_002400445.1 Chitinophagaceae bacterium UBA4412 | reverse complement strand
CAAAGCGAAGCTTTCTGATAATCAACTTTCCTATACCGCAGTGCAATACCTCTACATGCGCAGCTTCTTTGCAGAAACCGCTATTGCCAGCAATGCCCGCACTGCCGTGGCTTATTACCAGGGGCAGGTAAAAAAATACTGGCTGAGCCAAAGTAAGTA
>DGQO01000233.1:0-2910 GCA_002400445.1 Chitinophagaceae bacterium UBA4412 | reverse complement strand
TGCAACCATCAATGATTTAAAAACATGGTTGCTCAGGCAGAAGCAAACCCAGAACTGGGGTACTACAAAAGCTACAGCAGAAGCTTGCTACGCATTGCTCATATCTGCTCCCGGTAAAAATGCCAATGTGCTGCAGGCAGAAAACATCGTTCAGATTTCATTGGGAAACACAAAGATAGATACAGACAATGCAGAGGCCGGAACCGGGTATATTAAGCAACGCATTCCTGCGGAGAAGGTAACAGCGCAGATGGGGAACATTAACGTTACCGTTACGTCTACACAAAAGGATGCTTCCCTTACCGGTGGATGGGGTGCTGTGTACTGGCAATACTTTGAAGACCTGGATAAGATTACTAAAGCAACCACGCCGCTAAGTCTCGACAAAAAATTGTTTATTGAAAAAAATACAGACAGGGGTCCGGTGCTTACTGCGCTTAATGATGGCGATAAGATTTCCGTAGGCGATAAAGTGAAAGTGCGCATTGAACTGCGTGCAGACAGGAACATGGAGTATGTGCACATGAAAGATATGCGTGCTGCAGCGCTTGAGCCCGTGAATGTGCTGAGTGGATACAAATGGCAGGGCGGCCTTGGCTATTATGAAAGTACAAAAGATGCCAGCACGAATTTTTTCTTTGGCTGGCTCCCCCGTGGTACTTACGTATTTGAGTACACGCTTTTTGCAACACATGCCGGAAATTTCAGCAATGGCGTTACCAGTATTCAATGTATGTATGCACCAGAATTTACAAGCCATAGCCAGGGTGTGCGCATAGAAGTAGAGCAGTAATGCCTTACTTCTCTTTGTCAATAATTTCAAAACTGCGGCTTAGGCTGTTGCCTTTTTCGTCTGTAATAGTAAGCGTGTGCCTGCCGGCTGCAGGAGAGAGGGCAAGCTGATGGTAGCGCTCTGTGGTACCCACAAAATTATTATCTACACTCCAGAAGATTTTTGCATTGGCGTCCCGGTGCGTAGCAGAGAACACGGTTTTACCACGGCTGCCATCTATCTCCAGCGGCACATAAATCTTTATACCCGGCTGCGATGGATAAATAATTTCAAGAGGTCGGCTAGCATCATCATTGCAGCCCTGCTTAAATGGTGGCAAGGGTTTATAATCGTGGTTGCGTTGTTTGTAATAAAATTCCATGGTAGGCGGCAGCACAAACCAGGCTACATGTTGCATAGCTGCCGGGCTTTCGCAACCCGCATTTACACGATACATACCGGAAGCATCTAAATGCACGATACTGTGGTAAGGGCAGAGTGCTGCCCGGCCAGCCTGTGGCGGCATGCGCAGCGTATCTGCCTGCGGACAATCCAGCCCCGCCCTGAAGCCAGATTGCCGGCACACCGCTACATCGCTGTAATTATAAGCCGGCTTTGTAAACCAACTCACGGCAGGCAATAGCCGAAAAATATCAAACATCACCGGCGCTGCCGTTTCTACGCCAATTAATCCCGCCCGGCCTTCGCCATCAGTATTGCCCACCCATACGGCCACCACATTTTTTGGCGTTATACCAATGGCCCATCCATCCCGGAAGCCAAAGCTGGTACCCGTTTTCCAGGCAATTTTTTTAGAGGAAATAAATTGCTGCCACAAGCCTTCTTCGCCGGGGCGCATCACTTCCTGCATGGCTTCAAACGTGTAAAAGATGGAAGTGGCATCCAACGGAAAATTCTCATTGCTACTTTTTTTCCAATTCCCTTTTTCTGCCGTGTATTTTGCCGGATGAATATCTTCCGGTTTTACAATGCCCTGGTTTTTTTGCTGATGATTAAGGATGCGGGCAAGGGAAGCATACATGCCGGCCATATCCCACATCTTTACTTCGCAGCCGCCAAGGATGAGGCTGAGGCCATAAAAATCTGCAGGATTATTTAGCGTGGTAATGCCATATTGTTTAAGTACTTCATATAGCCTTGGATATTTGTATTGCTGCAAGAGTCTCACGGCCGGCACGTTAAGGCTGCGGGCAAGTGCACGATGCGCAGGTATTGCACCATCATAACCAAGATCAAAATTTTGGGGTGCATAGCCGCTTATTTGTGTAGGAATATCTGGTACCAGCATATTGGGCAGCAGCGATCCTTCACTCAGCATTGCCGCATAGAGTACAGGTTTTAACGCACTGCCGGGGCTGCGTGGCGCCTGTATCACATCCACATCACTTTCCATGTCTTTATCGCCCGGGCGGCCCACGTTACCTACATAGGCAAGGGTATTGCCGGTTTCTACATCAAGCACAAGAGCACAAATATTATTAATGCCGTTGCTCTTGAGCAAAGCATTATGCCTGTTTAAAATTCCAGTGATATTGGCTTGTAAGTTTCCGTCTAAAGTGGAAAGCAGGCGGGTGTCTTTTTGTACTTTTTGCTTTTTAAACAACTGCAGTAGGTGTGGGGCATCCTGCGGTAGGGGCAGTGGTGCACCGGGCAAAGGTTCAAGCTCTGCCAGCCGGCAATCTTCTTTGCTGAGTTTGCCCAGCATCTTTAGTTTTTTTAGCAAAGAATTGCGCTTGCGCAGCAGCAGCTCCCTGTTTTTTCCGGGGTGTACCAGGGATGGTGCATTGGGTAGCACAGCCAGTGCGGCCATCTCTGCCCAACTGAGTTGGTGTGCATCCCGGCCAAAGTATCGCCAGGCCGCAGCATCCAGCCCCACTACGTTTCCACCAAATGGAGCATTGGCTGCATAAAGCGACAGGATTTCTTTTTTGCTATAAGAAAATTCCAGGCGCAGCGCTAAAAAACTCTCCTTGATTTTGTTGAAAATATTGCGGCGGTTATTTTTTTCCGCAAGGCGAATCACCTGCATGCTCAGCGTGCTGCCGCCTTGTGTGTTACTGCCAGAAAAGTTTGCTTTGGCCGCCCGCAAAAAAGCGATAGCATCTACGCCGGGATGA
>DGQO01000005.1:569-3157 GCA_002400445.1 Chitinophagaceae bacterium UBA4412 | reverse complement strand
AAACAGAGCTTCCAAACCATTTAACGTATCATAATGTTCATCATACCATTTATGTACTGGGTAGGGTAGAGTGTCTTGCCAGGGAAGAGGGCGTTACGGGTGATGATTTGTGCCTGCTTAAAACGGCAGCCCTTTTTCATGATACCGGCTTTTTAAGAAGCCACATTAACCATGAGGATATTTCGATTCAGATTGCAAAAGAACATCTCCCAAACTTTGGCTATTCTCCCGGTGAAATTGAGCAAGTGTGCGAGCTAATAGCCGTTACAAGAATTCCACAAGAACCAAAATCTAAACTTGCACAGCTATTGTGCGATGCAGACTTGTATTATTTGGGATCCGCGGATTATGCTGCAAAAGCCGAATTGTTATTTGCAGAACTGCAAAGAAATGGAGCCGTTAAATCCAGGCTGGAATGGCTGGAAAAGCAATCCGGTTTTTTAGCTGCCCATCAGTTTTTTACAAATACTGCAATTTCAGCGCAACAAGAACAAAAGGAATTAAACCTCGTTGAATTGAAGCGGCAAATAAAAATCAGCATCCCGGCAAAGCATAGAGCATCCAGAAATGAGCTGATAGAAGATATGGCTTTAAATATCATGGGCGTTATCCTTGCTGCTTTTGCCCTTAAATGTTTTTTAGTNNATCAGTTTTTTTACCGTAAGCAAGCAATTTGCTATACGAATGCTGCTCAGTGTTATTCTATTGAGTATCGTACTGCTGCTTATTCCGGAAGTTGCACTCACTAAAGACAAGTTGCTCATCTCTATGTTTGGCGGCATATTTCTCGGTATGGGTGTTGGGCTGGTTATGCGTACAGGCGCTGCATTGGATGGTATAGAAGTACTCGCATTATACACCCTAAAACGTACCTCTTTTACCATTACCGAGATCATCATGTTTATCAACATCCTGATTTTTGGGGTAGCCGCCCTCAAGTTTGGCCTGGAAACTTCTTTATATTCCGTGCTCACTTATTTTGCAGCCACCCGAACCATCGACTATGTTGTGGAAGGCATACAGGCTTATACCGGTGTAACCATCATCTCCGGCAAGAGTGAAGAAATAAAATACGAGTTAGTTAACCATCTGGGACGTGCCATTACGGTGTATAAAGGAGAACGTGGTTTTTTACCCGGCCAGTTTGAAGTGAGCAGCGATGTAGATATCATTTTTACGGTAATCACCAGGCTGGAAATGCGTCGCTTAAAAAACCTGGTTTACCAGGTTGATCCAAAAGCTTTTGTTTTTGCCAATACCATTAAAGAAGCAGCAGGCGGTATTTTATCCAGGAGACACGCCCATTAGCAATCACATTTGTATTCCCGCTCCAGGGCGGTGCCATACCCACTTTAACAACACTGTGTAACCTTTGTTACGAACCGCTGCTGGTAACTATCTTAAATTTGTGCCTCATCTTTATCAGCTAAACTATGAATGCAATTCTTTCCAATTGGAATTTTATGCGGGTGTTTCGCCTGTTACTTGGCATAGCAATCATTGTGCAGGCTGCAATGGCCTCAGAAATAGCCATGCTCTTTGTAGGCATCGCTTTTACCGCAATGCCCGTGTTTAATATCGGCTGCTGCGCTACAGGCGCTTGCAGCGTGCCCCAAAAAAAGCAGTCCGTTTCACCCGAAAAAGTGACCTATGAAGAAGTGGTTTAAAAGGAATTTCCTATATGTGATCGGTGCACTTGTGGGCGCCGTGGCCGGATACCTTTATTGGCTCAATGTTGGATGTACAAGTGGTACATGTATGATTACGAGTAAGCCGGTAAACAGCACCTTGTATGGTGCCCTCATGGGCGCTTTGCTGTTCAGCCTCTTTCAGCGTGATCCTAAAAAATTATCTCACGATAAAAATGAACCGCTATGACCTTTAACGAAATGTTACAATCAAACCAACCTGTGCTGGTAGATTTTTTTGCAGAATGGTGTGGCCCCTGCAAGATGATGGCTCCCATTTTAAAAGATGTAAAAACCGCCGTGGGCGATGATATTAAGATCCTTAAAGTGGATGTAGATAAAAACCCGCAGGCTGCACAGCACTACCAGGTGCAGGGCGTGCCCACATTGATCCTTTTTAAAAATGGTAAGCCAGTGTGGCGGCAGAGTGGGGTAGTGCAAAAAAATGGATTACTCTCTGTAATTAATCAATTCAAATAACAACACTTAAAAAAAAATAAATGCTCAACATTCTAAAGCAATTGTTCAGTTCTGGCCCCTCAGTAGATCTTAAAGCTATCATTAGCGAAGGCGCTTATCTTGTAGACGTACGTACTCCCGGAGAGTATGCCGAGGGTAATGTAAAAGGTTCTGTAAATATCCCCCTGGATCGGGTGCAATCGCAACTGGCAAAATTTAAAAATAAAAAGAATATCATCGTATTCTGCCGCAGCGGCGGACGCAGCGCACAGGCGAAAAGCATCCTGGAGCAAAATGGATTTACTAATGTGGTGAATGGTGGTACCTGGACACAGGTGAACCAATACGTTTCCTAAACGTAACCATTCATAAATAGTTGAGAAGCTGGCATGGTAGGGATTTCCTGCTGTGCTGGCTTTTTTTTATGCGTAATAGAGTTTC
>DGQO01000005.1:0-467 GCA_002400445.1 Chitinophagaceae bacterium UBA4412 | reverse complement strand
ATGCTGACAGCCTGCACAGTAGCGGCACAGGATTCAGTAGTGAATTTACAACTGCAGCAGGCTGTGGATGCGGCTCTTGCTGCCAATAGCAGTGTGAAGCTGGCAAAGCTGGATGAACAAATTGCTTCAGCACAATACAAACAAACGGATGCTATCTTTTTACCACAGGTTGGTTTTTCTTATGCAGCACTCGGCAGTAATAACCCACTCAATGTATTTGGTTTTAAGCTCCAGCAAAAATCAGTAACGGCTGCAGACTTTAATCCTGCGCTGCTCAATAATCCAGGCAGCATCGCCGACTTCACTACTAAAATAGAAATACAGCAGCCCCTCATCAACCTTGATGCATTGTACCAGCGCAAAGCGGCTGCAAAACAAATGGAAGTGTACGGCTATAAAACACAACGCACCCGCCAATATCTTGCTTTTGAAACACAGAGTGCCTTCCTGCAATTACAACTGGCATA
>DGQO01000185.1:1268-11832 GCA_002400445.1 Chitinophagaceae bacterium UBA4412 | reverse complement strand
CCTGCTCATGAAAATCGACATGTATCTGCGGCATCCACTGCTGGTACATCTTAAGGCGTGCTTCGCTTTCCTGTTGTGTTTGCCAGGCCCAGTCCCTGTTCAAGTCAAAATTATAATGATTCGTTCTTCCACCAGGCCAGGGTTCCCTATGTTCCCTGGCATTCAGAGAGGGATTGGCTATTGTGCCTTCCATACTATTGTACCAGTTTACATACCGGTCTCTGCCATCCGGGTTAAGACATGGATCAATAATCACTACGGTGTTTTGCAGCCAGGCTTTTGTCTGGCTGTTTTGCGCATCTGCTAATTCAAACAAAGTGCGCATAGCCGCTTCGGAAGAAGATGGCTCATTGCCGTGCACATTATAGCTTAGCCACAGCACGGCAGGGGCATCGGTAGTGGGCGCCATTTTATCTTTGGCAATATGTGCAAGCCGCAGGTTGTTCATCCTGATTTCTTCCAGCCGGTTACTGTTTTGCGGTGCGCTCACATAAGCAAGATAGAGGGGGCGGTGCTCATTGGTTTCTCCATATTGCTGCAATTTCACCATACTGGGTACGGCCTCGGCCACATGCTTAAAATAGTTTACCAATTGGTAGTGGGGTGTGTACCTGCTTCCCAGGGGATAGCCTAAAAAAGCTTCAGGGCTTTTTAATTGCGCAAAACCCATTTGCAAACTGAAAGCAAGACTAATGGCAAATATGAAATGTTTCACTAATTATATTTTGGTGTGGGAAAATTTTAGAATAACAAATGTGCGTTTTTTTCTTGAAGATAATTTCCTGCTACGGTTTTACGAAATGATCTACTGAAAAATTTCATTTTGCTTAAAGAAGCAGCATTCTAATCTAATGAGTCCGTCACCCTTATAGATTTGCCAATAGCTTCATCAGTAACCTGGAGCTTGGCGTAGCGTCCTGGCTTTTTTATGGCCGGTTTGTTCACAGGCAGCAGCGGTATTGAGGCCATGCGTGCAAATAAGTTATGATAAAAATCAGCCCTGGTCTTGCGTTAAGCCATAATAACTTTCGGCTGTTCATCTTACTTTGTGCGCCTATGTTTGAGCAACCTCATTACGTTAGTGTAGAAAAAGCCATGAGCCTGGTGCAAAGCAACCAGCGCATATTTATACATGGCGGCGCTTGCACACCCCACTTTATGCTGGCTGAGCTGGCCCTGCAAAAAGATCGCCTCAAAGATGTTGAGATTGTATGCGTTTCTGTACAGGGAAATTTTATCCTGGCCAGGGAAGAATTTGCACCGCATTTTCATATCAATTCTTTATTTGTTTCGGAACCTATAAGAGAAGCTGTGAATGCCGGCCGGGCAGATTTTGTGCCTGTGTTTCTCAGTGATATTCCAGACTTATTTAAAAGAAATGTGCTGCCTTTAGATGTGGCAATTGTACAAGTATCTCCGCCAGACGAGCATGGTTATTGTTCCCTTGGTGTTTCGGTAGATGTAGCCCGCTCTGCTGTAAATAATGCACGCAAAATAATTGCGCAGGTGAATCCAAAGATTCCCCGCACGCATGGCGATGGCATGGTACATTACAAAAGATTTGCCTATATGGTATATCATGAAAACCCGCTGCCACAAATTGATTATAGTTCAAAAACCGGCCCGCTGGAGTTGCAAATAGGTAAATACATTGCGGAACTTATAGAGGATGGCAGCACCTTGCAAATGGGCATTGGCACTATTCCGGATGCTGTTTTTAAATGTCTTCACAATCACAAAAATCTTGGGGTGCACACAGAGATGTGCAGTGATGGCATTGTAGAATTGCTGCTAAAAGATATCATTAACAACACCCAAAAGAAAATACATCCTTATAAAACAGTTTCTGGTTTTGCCTTTGGTACGGAGATATTATATAATTACGTAAATGACAATCCGGCTTTTGTGCTGTTGGATATAGATTATGTAAATGATCCACATGTGATTCGCAGAAATCCAAAAGTAGTAGCCATTAACAGCGCTATTGAAGTAGATATTACGGGGCAGGTATGCGCCGATAGTATTGGTGCTAAACATTTCAGTGGCATTGGTGGCCAGATGGATTTTATGCGTGGTGCAGCACTCAGCGAAGGAGGTAAACCATTTATAGCCCTTACCAGCCGTACGAATAAAGGTGTTTCCCGTATTGTATCTACTTTAAAACCTGGAGCTGGCGTAGTAACCACCCGTGGCCATGTACATTATATTGTTACCGAATATGGCGTAGCTTATCTCTACGGTCGCAACCTGCGGCAGCGGGCAAAGTCATTAATCGCTATTGCACATCCTGATGATCGGGAAATGCTGGAGCGAGCCTGCTTTGAGCGCTTCAAGATATTTTGATTTCACACAAGTGTCATTTTTTCAAAGGGGAAAGTTGCTCAAACTGACAACTTAGAAAATGTTTCCACAATAACACAGCATTGTACACTTTTTGCAGTTGTAACTTTTTAAAAATAAATTTTCATGCTCGTACTTAAAAATATTCAGTTTACCCGCCTCATTAAAATAAACGGCTACCTGAAAGAAATTAATTTTCGCAAATCCAATTCCAGCCTTGAGGGAAAAGTAAGTGTAGACACTATTGATGAAAGAGGTAACCGCATCATGTTCCAGATGGAAAGAAATGAAACGGGCTGGCAGATGCCGGTGCAGGAACTTCCAGATTGGCTCATCGCCCAGGAAGCACAGCTTAACGCTGCTATCCTGGAAGAATTGAAGGGCTGATCTCTTATTTAATCACTCCCAGTTTTTTACCCACTTTGGTAAAAGCCTCAATAGCTTTATCTAAATGAGCCGGTTCGTGCGCTGCGCTTAGTTGCACCCTTATGCGGGCCTGTCCCTTGGCTACTACAGGGAAAAAGAAACCAATTACATAGATACCTTCTTCCAGTAATGCTGCTGCAAATTGCTGTGCCAGTACGGCATCATAGAGCATAATGGGCACAATGGGATGTTCGCCCGGCTTAATATCAAAACCGGCTGCTGTCATTTTACTGCGAAAATATTTTGTGTTTTCTTCCAGTTTGTCTCTTAGTGTAGTGGCCTGGCTCAGCATATCGAGTACGGCAATGGATGCGCCCACAATGCTGGGAGCAACCGTATTGCTAAATAAATAAGGTCGGCTACGCTGCCGCAGCATTTCTATAATTTCTTTTCTTCCGGAAGTAAAGCCACCGCTGGCTCCGCCCAGGGCTTTACCAAGCGTGCCGGTAATAATGTCTATCCTGCCCATTACGCCCCGGTATTCATGTGTTCCCCTGCCGGTTTTGCCCAGGAAGCCACTGCTATGGCATTCGTCTATCATTACAATGGCGTCATACTCATCGGCAAGATCGCAGATGCGGTCTAATTGGGCAATGGTGCCATCCATGCTAAATGATCCATCGGTAACAATAATACGACTGCGGGCACCTGCACTTTCTTTTAGTTTTGCCTCCAGGTCCTCCATATTGTTGTGCTCATAACGATAGCGCTGCGCTTTGCAGAGCCTTATACCATCTATTATAGAAGCGTGATTTAAAGCATCGCTGATGATGGCATCTTCTTCATTAAATAAAGGTTCAAACACGCCACCATTAGCATCAAAAGCGGCGGCATATAGAATACTGTCTTCTGTGCCCAGGAAATTTGAAATCTTTTGTTCCAATTCTTTGTGAATATCCTGTGTTCCGCAGATAAATCTCACGCTGCTCAGGCCATATCCCCGGTAGTCCACATATTTTTTAGCGGCTGCTATTACTGCAGGATGGCTGCTCAGTCCCAGGTAATTATTGGCACAGAAGTTAAGCACCTTTTTACCATTAACCACTATTTCAGCCCCTTGCTCACTGGTAATAATGCGCTCCTGCTTAAAAAGACCCGCAGTTTTAATGTCTTCGAGATCCTTTTGAATCCTTTGTACAAGCTTTTCGTTCATAACCCTTCCGTTTAGAATGCAAATATATAGCAAGGGCAACAGGCATACTAGAGCATACCAAATTGTTTGCCCAAACAAATCTTTCCTCTTTTCTTATACGAACCGGCTTGTGAAGCTTCTTGCATTTGAGCAGTGCACAAACAGCTACATATTTTTAGAACATGGTGCTGCAGAACTGCTATAAAATTTCAGAGCTGAAGTGGAGTAATTATAATCAGCCGCTGCATCTTTTCTATGCCACTAAGATTTTTAAGCCTTCCATATGGGCTTGTTTAGTGAGGCTATCCTGTGGTCCTGAGAGGTATGTACCATAAAATTACCTATACAATTACTTTACAAAAATCTGCTTATGATCTATCACCAACACTACAAGGAATTTTCACATCGCTGATAATCAGTGCGCTGTGTTATATCATAAACTATACAGTCTTATAATCAGCCCATCGGGTGACTTTAATCAGTAGAAGAGGTATCCCCTTCAGAGTACTTTTATGTTTTCAAAAGAAAGAAGGAGGAAATTTTGTTATTCTCTAAAGCCAACAAGACCATTGAACTGATCGACAGCTTTTTTAATTGCGTAGATCAGACGCTTCTTCTTTTTAAAGAGGGCGTAAAAAATTTCCTCTATAAGAATACGGAGAACTTTAATAATAACCTGCAAGCGCTTGCTAGCCTGGAGCTGGAATCTGACCTTATTCGCCGGAATATTGAGAATACAATGTATACGCAATCGCTCATGCCACAATTGCGGAGCGACATCTTACGGCTGCTTGAGGAATTGGATAAGTTGATTGATCATTCTAAGAAGAATCTTTTCCAGTTTGATGTAGAAAGCCCCTTTGTGCCTGAAGAATTAATTCAGGATTTTATAAAGCTTACCCAGGTTTCAGTTGCTGCTGCCGAGTCGGTTATTCCTGCTGCCAAGTCCTATTTCAACGAGCCGGCAACCGTAAGTGAGAAAATTCATCGTGTATTTTTTTATGAAAAAGAAGCTGATGTGCTGGCGGATGTGGTGCGTAGGAAAATTTTCAGGGAAATGAACACCCTTAAATTAAGTGAAAAATTTCACCTCCGTTATTTCACGTTGCATATTGAGAATATATCAGACACTGCTGAAAAGATAGCAGATCTGCTTACTGTAATGGCCATAAAAAGAATCGTGTAGAAGATGTTATTCCTGTTTTTCATAACAAGTGGTTTATTCCTGGGCTGGTCTCTGGGGGCAAATGATGCAGCCAATATTTTTGGTACTGCTGTGGGTTCCCGAATGATTAAGTTTAAAAAGGCAGCCATCATCGCTGGTATTTTTGTCATCATCGGTGCTACTTTCCAGGGTTCAGGTGCAGCAAAAACACTTTCGCAGCTTGGCTCCATTGATGCCCTGGGTGGCGCATTCACCGTTGCCCTCTGTTCAGCCCTGGTTGTAACCTGGATGACATATAAGAAGCTACCTGTTTCTACAAGCCAGGCAATTGTTGGCGCTATCGTGGGCTGGTGTTATTATACATCTCATGCTGTAGACTATTCCACGCTAAGCATTATTGTAATTTCCTGGGTAGTCAGCCCTTTATTAGGTGCTTTATTCTCTGCATTATTTTATTTTCTGCTGCGTGGATATATCCGTAAATCAAAGGTTCACGTCATTAAACTAGACGGGCATATAAAGTATGCACTTCTTATCGTGGGTGCATTTGGCGCTTATAGTCTAGGCGCTAACAACATCGCAAACGTAATGGGTGTTTTTGTAGACTCAGCCAACTTCACCATTAATATCGGTTCATTTGCAATCGGTTCTGCCCAGGCTCTTTTCTTTCTTGGTGGCATTTTTATAGCCATTGGCATTCTCACTTTTAGCAAAAAAGTGATGAGTACTTTGGGTGAAGGTATTCTTGAAATGACGCCTGAAACCGCTATTGTAGTAGTGCTGTCGCAGGCATTGGTTCTATTTATTTTTTCGTCTACTGCTTTATCCAATTTATTTGTGAGCATGGGTTTGCCTGCCATTCCACTGGTGCCTGTATCCAGTACACAAGTGGTTGTGGGTGCCGTTATAGGTATTGGAGCAGTTAAGGGTATGCAGGAAATACGCTTTAAGCAAGTTGGAAATATTATAATTGGCTGGATTGTTACGCCCATTCTGGCAGGCATTGTTACCTTTTTCAGCCTATTCTTTGTAAATAATGTTTTTCAAGTACAGATTACAAATACAACAAAACCTGCAGGACAACATTCTGTAATTCACCAGGTGCCAGCCACCATAAACATGCCCGCACATACAGGTCTTATCCTGCTGCTTATCCTGGCTGCTGCCGTCTTCATTGCAGGCATTTCCATTTATTTACAGTATAACAGGAGTAAACAGCTCAATGCAACATCCGCTGATAAGTGGTCTGAGCAACTGCAGTATGCAGAGCTGCAAAAATCGCTTAGTGAAATTGAGATAAAGGATGCCCGTATTGAAAATGGAACATTGAGAAACCGGCTTGATGAAAAAAGAAAAGAACTCGTAACCTATGCACTCAGTATTGCAGAGCAAAGACAGTTTTTAGAAAATACGCTGCAAACACTTCAAAAAACACTGCACGAAACAAGCCCGGAGAAAAAAAATCTGCACTTGCATGAAGTGACAAAATCAATCAAACAGAAAATGAGCTTTTCTGATGAGATTGAACAAATCTACCAGCAGGCAGAACTGGTGAATGATGAATTTCCAAACCGGCTTTCTACAATATCACCCAATCTTTCACCCCAGGAAAAGAGACTCGCTTTATTATTAAGGGTTGGATTCAGCAGCAAAGAAATTGCTCCTTTACTAAATATATCTCCCAAGAGTGTAGAGATAGCAAGGTATCGCCTTCGTAAAAAATTTGATCTTAAAAAAGAAGAAAACTTAACCCATTTTATAAAAACAATTTAATAACCAAAATATACACTAATGAAACGTACGATGATTTTAATGGTACTTGCGCTGTTGCTCAAAACAAGCTATGCCCAGGAAACCACAGACACAAGCCAACAGGAAAGATTCAACCAGTATGGCAAAATTGTAAGCCGATTACCCCTCAATGCTGAAAACAGGAATGGGGTATTGGTATTTGAATCAAAGGATCAAAGCTACCGCTTATGGTTCGATATCCGTGTTCAGGTAGATGCTCAAATGTTCCTGGGAAAAACAATGAACCCGATAGGAAATGGAGCCTCCATCCGCCGGGCAAGGTTTGCCGCTAAAACAAACCTTACGCCTAACTGGTATGGAGAGCTTGATCTGAACTTTGCAAACGGTATTTTAGAACTCAACGATGCTTACCTGCAATATGATTTTCTAAACGGCCTTGCTTTTAGAGCGGGAAACTTTAAAGAAAGGTTTTCTATGTCTCAAACAACTTCATCACGCTACTTAAACTTTATGGAAAGAGCGATGGTGGTATCAGCGTTTGCTCCTTCCCGGCATCTTGGCCTCGAAGGTTCTTACAACGCAAAACATTTCGTGGCCGCTGGTGGCGTATTCTTCCAGGAAATTGAAGATGCTGAAACCAGGACTTTCGTAGAAACCAATAACAAAGATTACGGCAGAGACGAAGGTGTTTCTCTTACCGGTAAACTGGCCATTCAACCATTTGGCGATAATGAAAAATATGGTGGCCATGTGGGCTATGCCTATTCTTACAGGCAGCCAAAAACCAGCGTAGATCCTGCCGCTTATCATGGAGAGAGGTACAGCACCCGTTCTTTGAGCGCCATTAACCGGAAGAAATTTTTGGATACCGACGTTATTCCTAACGTGAATCATACCACGCTTAGCAATATTGAACTAGCCGCATTTTACAAGGGTCTTGGCATCCAGGCTGAGTATATCCAAAACAAAGTGTTGAGAGATCAGAAACTCCCCAGTTTGAGCTATGATGGTTTTTATGCACAGGCTGTTTACCTGCTTTTTGGCGGAACACAATACTATAACAAATCTGAAGCAGAGTTTAGCCAACCAAATCGTGGAAAAAAATGGGGTGACGTGGAACTGGCATTTCGCTACGACTATATTAATATGAACGACAAAGGCGTAAACGGTGGTGCAGCAGACGGATACACTGCAGGTGTGAATTTTTATACTGCAAAGAATGTAAAGTTCCAGGTAAACTACAGCTATGTAAATCATGACAGGTATGCCAGCGGTAAGAAAAAACTGTATGTAGGTTATGACTTGTCAGGAAAATTAACAAAAGATCCAACACAGGTAGCTACCGCCAAAGGTAAAGCTGGTGATGATTACGGAATGCTTGGCGTTCGTTGCGAAATAGATTTCTAAACATTAATCAATAAAAAAAATATTATGAAACTGAATTATTTAGTCACGCTCCTTTTCAGTGTAGCCCTTATGACTACGTCTTGTGTAAAGGATGAAGTTTACAATGGCCCGGCGGCAATCACGAATGTTGCCTTTAATCCATCATCAGTTACTCCGGATGATGCCGTTGCTGTCTCTGCAACTGTTATTGCCATCACTGGTATTGAATCTGCCCAAATATTTTATAAAGTGGATGCGGGCAGTTTTGTTGCCGTGCCAATGACAGCCGGTGCTGCCAACACTTATGAGGGTAGTATTCCAAAGCAGGTAGATAAGGCCACTATCGTATTTTATGTTTCAGCAAAAACTAAAACTGGAATTGAAAATAAATCTGCAGAAAAAACATATAAAGTAGGTGCAATACCTGTAAACTATGCGGCGATAGTATTAAATGAAATTGATGGCAATACAAAATATGTTGAACTCTACAATAACTCTGCAGCTCCGGTAAATATATCAGGAATGATTGTTCTTAAAAATACCGTGTCTTTAAAAAATGCAGATGGAACGCCAAACTTTGTTGTTCCAGTAGGTACTATTTTGCCGGCAGGTGGCTACGGAATTATTAAATGCAGCGGCTATACCGCAGTGGCAGATGCAGCGGCCATTACAGTTGGCACGGTAAGCGACGGTATGTCTGCAAAGCAAACACTCCTGCTTGAACTTGCCAAGCCAGATGGAACAGTAATAAGTACATTCTCAAGAGGAGTTTCACCCTGGGGTACAACGATATCTGCTATTGCAGTTACAGATTCTTACAGTCGTGTACCTAACGGTTCTGCCACGTGGAAGCTAGCCTTGCAAACACCCGGAAAAGCGAACAGTGCAGCTACAGGAGACATCCCTGCCTTGTAAGCCTTAAACCAAAAGAAATTATCTCTAATAATAATTAAAATCAACTATCACAAATGAGCAAAGAAGAAATGAAAATTGGTGAAATTTCAAAACCTCGTTTTGAGTTTCGCTCCTTTGGACAAAACTTTGAAAAGGCAGCTAAACGCATGGCACGCTTATCTATGCCTGTACCGGAAAAAGTATGGGAACGCAAGAGCGATGAAATATATATTCTGAGTCGTACCAACGATATCAACAATACTAAAATTCGTGATGGGAAAATGGATATTAAAACATACGTTCAAACCGTAGACGGTTTAGAACAATGGAATCCCTTAATGAAAGGCGAATTTCCCATTGCGGCAGATGTATTGAAGAAAGAAGTATTTCCTGCTTTCCAGGTGGCCATGCCAGAGCTGTCTAAAGACACTTACACTTACGATGAGTTTATCGAAATGATCAATCAACACCCCGATTTGCAAGCGGTGAAAGTGCACAAAGAGCGTTATGGCTACATGGTAAACAATACCATTTGCGAAACCGGTATTGTTTTGATTAACGGAGCAAAGCTGGAAACGATCAATTCAGAATCAACAGAAGTGGAGGATATCAAAAAAACGGTGAAAGACATCGGCCTGGAGGCTGCAGAAAACATCAATTATCTGCAGGCCATTAAAAGAGTGATAGGTATGATAGACAAACCTTTTGCTAATTAATTTAAACAACATAACTACGTAAAATGGCAAACGAAATAGAAAGAAAATTCCTGGTGACTGCTGAGGAGTTTAAAAAACAAGCATCAAAAGAAACCCGCATCACGCAAGGATATATTTCTTCCGTTCCGGAAAGAACCGTACGGGTGCGCATTAAAGGAAAATCGGGTTTTATTACCATCAAAGGAATTGGTAATGATTCCGGCGCTTCCAGGTTTGAGTGGGAAAAAGAAATACCGGTAACTGAAGTGGATGATTTGCTTAAAATATGCGAGCCCGGTGTTATTGACAAAACCCGCTACGAAGTAAAAGCTGGTAAGCACACTTTTGAAGTGGATGAGTTTTATGGCGATAACCAGGGATTGGTTGTAGCAGAAGTTGAACTCGAAAATGAAAATGAGGAATTTGAAAAGCCATCATGGCTTGGTGTTGAAGTTACAGGAGATGTAAAGTACTATAACTCTATGCTCATGAAGAATCCATTCACTAAATGGCCCCAATAATTTAAAACAGGTAGTGGCCGGTATCTCTAAAAGATGACCGGCCACTATTTTCTACTATGCAAAACATCAAAATTATTTTTATTGCTTTTTCTTTTAGTTGTGCATCCTTACTGTCTTGCAGTAAAGGGGATAATGAAATGCCTCAACAGGAGGAGTATGAAGTATTTGATACGCAGATTGCAGGTTTCTCTGGTTTGTGTTTCAACGCAAATCGAACTGGCTTTTTTGCCGTGGGCGATAATGGGAGCATCTA
>DGQO01000185.1:0-1249 GCA_002400445.1 Chitinophagaceae bacterium UBA4412 | reverse complement strand
AAATCTTTAAATCTCGTAACGCATATTTCGGTCTCTGGTGGCGTTAGCAATAAAGGAATTGAGGGCCTCAGTTTTGGTGCTGATACTCTTTTTATTGCTAATCAGGAAGCACCCACATTACTTATTAAATACGCCTTGTCATCAGAACAGGAAGTTTCCAGGAACCAGGTTGCGTTTGCACAGTTCCTTTCAGATATTTTCTATGATGCTAGCGATGGTACGCTGTGGATTTGCGATAGCAGGCAAAAGAAGATTTTTCACTGCACAACCGGTGGAGAGGTTATCGCATCTCAAGACATCAGCTTCGTTCCAAAAGCCGAGGCGCTTGTAGTAGATAGAACCACGAACACGGCATGGGTAGGCTGTGATCAAACATCAAAATTGTATAAAATAAAACTGACGATATAAAAGTTAAACGAACGGAAATGGTAACTAAAGAAATAGATCTGGCACAGGAAAATGAGGTTTTCGACCCGTTGGATATGAACAATTACCGGATTGAGAAACTGAAGAAAAATAAGAAAGTAGGATTTGAAAAATTGATGGAGATATGGGGAGGTCCAGTCGCTATACTTGCATTCATTTTCATCTATTACTTTGCGGATATCTCATATTTGAATAACATTAATCCGGAAATCCTGAAAGGCGATGCATCCAGGAGACTAAAAGAACTGGGCGCAGAACATTTCTCCCGTATCAATTATGCGATGCTTGCCATTTTTGCCGCATCCATCATACTTTGGATTACGGAGGCTATTCCAAACTATCTTACCTCGCTCATTGTAGTTATTGCGATGGTGCTCACGGGCGTTACTTCGGAAACAGTAGCGTATGCACAATTGGGGCATCCCGTAATGTGGCTCAATATCCTTTCGTTCGTTTTAGCCAGTATGCTTGTTGCTACAAAAGCGGCAAAACGTTTCGCACTATGGTTTGTGCTACGGTTTGGGAAAAACGCTACCTGGATTTTTTTCAGTTTCATTGTAATCAATGTGGTGCTTTCTGTTTTCATTTCGGCTACAACCGCAAAGGCCACGATCCTGCTGCCCATTTTTATGGTTATTGCGGCTATCTATGGTGCCAGGCCTGATCATCGGAATAATTTTGGTCGAAACATCGTATTGCAAAACTTATTTCAAATCAATATCGGCGCCAGTGGTTTTATCACCGGTTCCGGGGCCAATCTCCTGGCGGGATCTATCATTGCGGGTTCCATAGGTCAATCTATGTTTGGCTTCCAGGATTGGTT
>DGQO01000247.1 GCA_002400445.1 Chitinophagaceae bacterium UBA4412 | reverse complement strand
TACATGTCGATTTTCATGAGCAGGGCATTAATAACCCCTACTATTTTGCACCGGCAGCAGAGCCCTATCATGAATCGATAAGCAAGTGGCAGCGTGACTTCCAGGCTACCATCGGCCGAAATCATGCCCGGTATTTCGACCAAAATAACTGGCTCTATTTCACCCGTGAAATCTTCGATCTTTTTTATCCATCTTATGGAGATACCTATCCTTTGTATAGTGGCGCTATCGGCATGACTTACGAGCAAGCCGGCGGCCCCGCAGGCGGCCTTGCCAGCCAAACCTATGAAGGAGACACCCTCACCCTGCTGGATAGAATCAACCATCATTTTACAACCGGCATGAGCACGATTGAAGTAGCGTCTAAAAACGGAAACCAGTTGCTTAAGGAATACAAAAAAATATTTGACGATGCTGTGCTGGGAAATTCCGGAAAATTTAAAACGTATGTGGTAAAAAATAATCCCGGGGATGAGCAACGCATAGCCGCCCTCCTGGAATTACTGGATAAAAACGGCATCAGCTACGGCAGCGCAAGCGGCTCCCTAAAAGGATTTAATTATCAAAATAAAAAGGAAGAAAGTTTTTCTATTGACGCAAACGATATCGTAATCTCAAGTGCCCAACCAAGAGCTGTTTTACTAGGCGTATTATTTGAACCCGAGAGCAAATTGGTAGACTCCATTACTTACGACATCACGGCATGGGCACTGCCATATGCCTATGGTTTAGAAGCCTATGCCAGCACGCAGAAAGTAAACGTTTCTCCCGGCACCGCAACTTCATTTATGCCCGGTACAGCTACAGACGCTTATGCCTACGTGGTACCCTGGACCGGCCTTGCTGCAGTAAAAGTAGCAAGTACACTCATGCAAAAAGGCATACGCCTGCGCTTTGCAGAAGCGCCCTTTGAGGCCTCTGGTAAATCCTTTGGCAGAGGTTCATTCATCATTACTAAAAAAGGAAATGAAAAATTTGGCAGTCAACTTTGGAGCACTGTATTGGACATCGCCAATGCACATAAAGTAAGGATTGCGGCAGTGCAATCCGGTATGGTAGACAAAGGATTTGATTTTGGCAGTGGTTATGTACGCCCGCTTAAAAATCCAAGGGTATTATTATTTACCGGCGAGGGCATAAGCCCCAACGCAGCAGGTGAGGTTTGGCATTTCTTTGATAAAGAATTGAAATATCCTGTAACCCTTGCAAATGCAACAGACTTTAGCCGCATTAACTGGAATGAAGTAGATGTTGTGATCATGCCAGATGGTCGTTATAAATTTTTAAACGATAAACAACAGGCTTCTGCCTTTGGAGAATGGATACAGCGTGGCGGCCGGGTAGTAGCTTTAGAAAGTGCTGTAGCACAGCTAGGTAAACAAGAGTGGAGCACCCTCAAATCTCCTGAGAAGCCCGAAGGCGATACAGATAAGAAAAATAATCCCTATGCTGCATTGCAATCTTATGCAGAGCGGGATCGCTCGGCCCTATCTACCATGACTACCGGTTCTATTTATAAAGTAGATATAGACAATACGCATCCCCTCATGTTTGGCTATCCAAAATATTATTATACGCTCAAGATGGACGACGCCGTGTACAATTTCTTTGATGGTAGCGGATGGAACGCCGGCACCATTAAAAAAGAAAACCTGGTGGCAGGCTTTGTGGGCTACAAACTCAATGCACAATTAAAAGACGGGTTGCTCTTTGGTGTGCAGCAGTTGGGCGATGGCAGCGTGAGTTACCTGGCAGATAATGTGCTTTTCAGAGGATTTTGGGAAAACGGTAAACTGATGTTTTGTAATGCCGTTTTCATGGTAGGACAATAAGCAAGGGCCCCTAAATGCGCAGCCTTCACGATTAATAAATACCTTTACAATGCAAAATATGTTCTAAAACATATTGTAATTGCAAAAGGGATATGACGGAAACTTCAAAGACATTCTTAGCGAAAAGTACCATAAAAGCTGCCGACCTTGATCACCGGCGCAAGATCAATTTTAATATTGGGAAATATAATGCTGCTGTGCCCAATGGCAAAGCGCAGTTTAGTAATGTGCACCTGGCCCGGGAGCGGGCAAAGAATGCAAAATGGCGTGCTATTGAAACCCTGGATGAACAACTCGAAAATTTTGAAAAAGTTTTTAGTGCCAATGGCGGAAAAGTGATATGGGCAGAAACAGGTGAAGATGCTATTGCTGCCATCCTGGCGATTTGCAAAGAAAAAAATTGCAAAACACTGGTGAAGAGCAAGAGTATGGTTACAGAAGAAATTCACCTGAACAAGGCCATGGAAGCCAATGACATTGAGAGTATAGAAACAGACCTCGGAGAATATATTCAGCAATTGGACGACGAACCACCCTACCATATTGTTACGCCGGCCATGCATAAAAGTAAAGAAGATGTGGCTCGCCTTTTTAACCAGAAACTCGGTACTGATCCAAACCTTACGCCTACCGAACTCACTTTGGTTGCACGTAAAATATTAAGAGAGAAATATGTGCAGGCAGAAGTGGGTATTACAGGTGCAAACTTTATCATCAGTGATATTGGGGGCGTAGCGCTCACAGAAAATGAAGGAAATGGCCGGCTCACTTGTGCGTTTCCTAAAACACATATTGTAGTGGTAGGTATCGAAAAAATGATTCCCTCACTCACGGATCTTGGATTGTTCTGGCCATTGCTCAGCACTTTTGGCACCGGGCAAAAAATCACTTCTTACAACAGCGTTATTACGGGACCACGCAAGGCAGCAGAAACAGATGGCCCGGAAGAAATGTATGTGATCTTATTAGATAACGGGCGCACGAATATTTTAGACAATCCGATTCAGCGGGAAAGCTTGTATTGCATACGCTGCGGAGCTTGCCTCAACGCCTGCCCTGTATATAAAAATATTGGTGGCCATGCCTACGGCGTTACGTATAGCGGACCCATTGGTAGCATCATTACGCCGCACTTGCAGGGAATGCAGGAATTTAAGCATCTTAGTTATGCTTCTTCCCTTTGCGGAAACTGCACAGAAGTGTGTGCCGTAAAAATAAACCTGCACGAACTTTTAATTGATAACAGGAAGGAGTCCGTAGAAGATGGCTATACCAGCCTTGCCGAAAAAGCAGCCTGGAAAATTTGGCGCATGGCTTGCCAAAGCCGAATGATGATGAATATGGGAAATGGAAAATTCAAAAATAAGGTAGTGAATGGCATTGCTAAAGATTGGACGAGAAATCGTGCAGACCTGAACTTTAGCAAAAAGACTTTTAACCAAATGTGGAAAGATCGAATGAAATGATCAACCTGCATCAGCATACCAGCCTGCTCATATATTGCCGGGAGCCAAGCCCCAGGCTACAATATATCAGCCAGTTTATTTTTGCAGAACAACTGGGTATAGAATCTGTGCTCACCCATCATAAAGATTATTTCCATGCTTACGAAGGCGCACGCATTGCTTATACTGATGAGCAACCGGGCGAAGATATTTTTTGGATATACAACCATCCTTTACTCTTTGAAGAAGACATAAGGCAGCAGGAAATCTTTGTAGAAGCCTGCCAGGATTTCCCTTGCTTTTTCGCCGGGGAAAAAGGAGACTTTCCCTTTGATATTTTTGCTGCCAGTTTTTATTTGCTCAGCCGATACGAAGAATACCTGCCACACACAAAAGATATGTATGGCCGCTACGATCATCAAAATTCGCTGGCCTTCTGTAAAAATTTTTTACAACTGCCTGTCGTAAATATTTGGATAAATGAACTTGCAAAAGTGCTGCAACAAAAGTTTCCAGACCTGCACTATCTCCGTCCCGGGTATTCATTTCTGCCCACTTACGATATTGATATTGCTTATTGCTATAAAGGCAAAGGCCTGCTTAGAAATATTGGGGGCTTTATGAAAAGTCCTTCGGCAGAGCGATTGGCTGTGCTGGCTTTTCTTAAAAAAGATCCTTTTGATTGTTACTCCTGGCTCGACGCCTTACATGATCAATTTGCATTAAAGCCCATTTATTTTTTACCGGCGGGCACACAACGAAACCAGTACGATAAAAATCTTTCGCCTTATCATTTCTTTATGTGGCGGCTCATGAAAAAGCTCGGCCGGAAATATGAAATTGGTCTTCATCCTTCTTGGGCAAGCAACAGCAGCCAAAAAAGATTGCTGCAGGAAAAGAAAATTGTAGAAACTGCTGCAGGCCGTAGCGTGCGCATGAGCAGGCAACATTATATTTATTTTAATTTACCGGAAGGATACGAACGCCTGTTGGAAGCTGACATTACAGATGACTATAGTATGGGCTACGGCAGTATCAACGGCTTCAGGGCTTCTGTAGCATCCTCTTTTTATTGGTTTAACCTGCGTACGAATCATGCGACGCTATTACGCCTGCACCCCTTCTGCTTTATGGATGCCAACAGCTTTTATGAGCAACAGCAAACTGCCGAAGAAACTAAAGCAGAGATCGCATTCTATGGAGAAGTATGCAAAGCTGTAGGTGGACAAATGATCAGCATTTTTCACAATAACTTTTTGGGAACAGCAACTTTATATGCCGGATGGCGACAAACCTATGCAGCATTTATAGCTCAGGCTCAATAATTTTCTTGGCGCTTCGCCGCATACTTTGATTTACCAGGTACACTCCCGTAAGGGTAACTACAGAACCCCACAAAATATTCATGCTGAGTTTCTCGCCCAGAAGTATGGCAGCCAGAATCATGGCTACCAGCGGATTTACGTAAGCGTAAAGGGATGCCACCGCCGCAGGCAGCGTTTTTACCGAATAGATAAACGCAATGAAAGTAATGATAGAACCCATGCTGATAAGATAAGCGATGGCAGCCCAGGTTTTTATTGAAATTTCGGCCAGCGGTATGTTGGGCTGCGTAGCCCCGCTCAGGGCAAACAACATAAAAGAACTAAGGAGCATTTGCCAGCCCGTACCATAATAGGGATTGATATTTACTTTATTCCGAATGAGAAATACGGTGCCAAGGCTCCAGCTTAGCATAGCAAATAACGCCAGGCCCACGCCTAAAAAAAAATGCCCGCCGTGCTGATCAAATGCTGTTTCATAAAAAACGATGGCTATACCCGCAATACCCAGCACCAGCCCGAGCACGGTATAGCTCGTCATGGTTTGCTTCGTGAAAAATAAGCGGTTTATAAACACTACACTTAACGGGTATAAGGCTCCAATTAAAGCACTCAATCCTGTAGGAATGTATTGCAGGCTCCAGGTACTCAATCCGTTTGCAAATACAAACATCAGTATGGCCATCACAAATAACCATTGAAATTGACGGGCTGTGGGCAGCGGAAATTTTTTATACAGCATAAAAAAAATCACAAAGCTTAAGCCTGCCAGTAATTGACGGATACCGGCCATTTGCAATGCAGGCATTTGCTGCACAGCAATTTTACTGGCCACCCAGGT
>DGQO01000047.1 GCA_002400445.1 Chitinophagaceae bacterium UBA4412 | reverse complement strand
CCCGGTACTCGTAGTAGAAGCCTATGTTAGATTGCATAGTGAAGTTCTGCGAAAATTTATTTTGCTTGTTTACGCCTGCGTTACCTCTCAGGTTTTTTCCTTTGTTTGCATTGATGGGTTCTATTACTTGTATGCCATTGCCCTGCTGGGTTATATTTTGAATAACATCCCGTGAAGAGAGTTCGCCTTCTACCCAGCCCCACACATTGAGACTTAGTTTGGTGTCGTAAGTATTCATCCTTAGTGCGAGTGTGTGTTTTATGGCAGGTCGTAGGTTCGGATTGCCCTGGTTGATGATATAAGGGTTACGATTGTCAAATACCGGGATGAGGTATTGATAATCTGGCAGCACCACTTGCTTATTGTATTTCACATTCAATTTGCCATATACAATACTTAGTTCGGGCAGGAGCGTTTTCAAGTCCTGCTGAAGGCTTGAAGGCAGTGAGGCCAGGGTGTTTTCAAAGTGCTGCCATTGGTATCGCAGCCTCGGTGTTACCGTTAATTTTTTGTACTTGTATTCCAGGCCTGCAGAGGCAGAGGTTGTATTGCTGATGCGATGGAAAGTATCACTCAGGGCGTTATTTTTTGTATAAATTCCCCTCTTAACATCAAAACTGGTGATAGCATTGTTTAAGCGTTCATAGGCATACCGGGCATCTACACGTGCTGCCAGATGCTTCGTAAATGGTTCACTGTAATTTCCGAAAATACTGCCGCTGAGGGTAGAGATCTTTTCCTTGCGCTGCTGATGCAGTGTGCTGTCTATTACATCAGGATATTTAAAATTGATTTGGGATTGGGTAAGGGTGCTATTGTCTTTTACCTGCCAGTTGAAGTCATGATTAAAGTTAAATCTCCTGCCGGTTTTTTTGTTGGATAGTTTGTTGAAGTTGATATTGTGGCTGTAATTCTGCGTGAGATTATTTTCATTGATGTCTACCCGGCCATCACTAAGGGTTCCCCATTTCGAATGAAGGCTATTCACCTGCGTAGCATTATCGTCCAGGGTTCGCCCCACCATATAATTTATTCCAGCAATGATGCTGGTTACGGAGTCTGGTTTGAGCTTAGCACCAATTCCGGCATTATGCGCATTGATCAGCACATCCTGTTTCGTATTTTCTGAGCGCCGCACAACGGTATCTGTGTTGTTTAATTCTGTGTAGCCGTCCCGGTCTGCATCCACCTTTACATTTCCGTAGAAGTATTGGCCAAAGATGGACTTATGGGCATTTGGAGAATGATTCAGATTTACGCCTAGGCCAGAGCTAGTGCTCACACCGCCATACTCAGTAATGCCGCCAAAATGCACACCGTTTACCCTTATACCAGTGCCGCCGGCCGCATCCCGGTTTATAGAGACACTGCGGCTTCCGGTAACATCGCTGCTGCGTTTGATACCCCCGGTTTGCATCAATTCAGAAAAACTGAAACCGGGCCGGTTAAGGTTATTGGAATAAGCGAGGATACTTGCCTGCAAAGTGTCTCTAAAAATATTTGCAATGGCTCCGGCTTCGTAGCGATCATGGGTGCCACCGCCTGCATAAGCTTTCCCAAAAAGCCCTTTCTTTACACCCTTCTTAAAAGTAAGGTTGATAACCTTACCCACATTATTCGGGTTGTCGTCTCCGTTGCGCAGCATTTCTTCTTTATCATCTGTTACCTGTATTTTATCAATCACGTTCGAGGGAAGATTGCGGCTTGCCATTTTTGGATCATCTCCAAAAAATGATTTGCCATCTACCATAATGCGGTTTACCCGCTTGCCGTTTACCATAATATTTCCATCTCTGTCTACCTGCACGCCCGGCAGCTTTTTCAGCAGGTCTTCCACCAGTGCATTGGGTAAGGTTTTAAATGCGGTGGCATTAAATTCAATCGTATCTTTTCTCACTGTCATGGGTGGCCGCTCAGCTACAACAAGCACTTCATCCAGCGAGGTAGCGTTCGGTGTCATCCACAGCGTGTCCAGGTTGAGATGGTGGTCTGCTGGCGAAAGGCTAAATTCTTTTCTCAGCACTTCATAGCCGCTATAAGTAATAATCGCTCTGAGCGGGGTATTAAAAGGTAAACCAAGTATTTTGAAAATACCATCCTTGTCTGATAAACGGTATGTAATTAAACTGGTGTCCGACGAAGTATAAATGCTAACCGTGGCGAGGTACAAAGCCTTTTTAGCATCTGTAGAAAGTAGTTTACCCGTAACATCTCCTTGTGCGCTTGCCAGGTAAGAGAGTAGTAGGGCAACAAATAACAATGATAATTTTTTCATGAGCTATACTTTACATTTTTGGGTTTAAACAAACCGCAACTAGTCTTTAAATACGAACTATTTCGTACATATTGAAACAGGACTTTCAAAAAGTGATTCGTTTAAATCCCTGGCATCAATAAGCGAGCGTTTTTATGGCCCACATCAGCACCGGGTTAATTTATTTTTTGAAAAGCTGATAAACCAAAGAAACTTGTGATTTTAAAATGCTAAGCACTCGAAAAATCATGGTATTATGAAACTTTATTTGATGAACGGCGGCATTTCATGCTTTTCTGCCCGGAGTATGATGAGCAGAGGTCGTTTTAAATGGCCTCTGCTGCCATCGAACCTATCTATAGTAAAAGCCCGTGTAGGTGCGGGTGTGCATGGGTGGCATTGCGGTGATGAATAACAGTTGATGCCGAGAAAAATCCCGGTGCAGCCACCGGGATTAAATTTTATGTTAAGAGTATTTTCTTTCTCTTGGTGCAAAATTTCTTTTGCGTTCCGTTCCTTGTCCGCTGCTACGGCCTTCATCGGAAGGGCGCTTAAATCCACCATCCGCTTCATTCATCCGCACGGTACGGTTATTGAAACGTTTTCCGTCGATAGATTTAATCATTTTCGCTGCATTAGAATGATCCACTTCAATCCAGGAATTCATATCCCGGATATCAATTTTACCTAGCACTTCTTTTTTAAGATTGCTTTCATCTAATAAATATTGCAGGAAGCTGGCTTTGTAGAAACCATCCTTTGTGCCAAGGTTTACAAACAAGCGTGTATAACCATTGTCCCGGCGGTTCAGCATCGTGCGGCTGGCACGGCTGCCATCCTGCATTTGATCCATGCGNNTGATCAAATTCTAAAGCGGCCACTCTCTGCAGCACTTCTTCTTTGCTCACTGTTTCAAATTTTTCCATAAGTGCTGGCAGGTAAGTCTGGTACTCACCATTGGAAATATCGGTGCTGATGAGTTTATCCATAAAATGGAAAAACTGCTTGCGGCACACATCGGATCCACTTGGAATATCAAGCTTATGGAATTTTGCATTTACCATGCGCTCGAGACTTTTCATTTTAAAAGTTTCGCGGCTGTGGCAGATAGACAAACAAATTCCGGTTTTACCTGCACGGCCTGTACGACCACTACGGTGGGTGTACACTTCCATGTCATCTGGCAGT
>DGQO01000102.1:453-2575 GCA_002400445.1 Chitinophagaceae bacterium UBA4412 | reverse complement strand
GGTTTCCTGCGCAAAGCACTTAAATAACAAGTAATATCAAGGGTAAAATTGAACTTTTTGCCGGGAAAACCCGTAATTTGTCCGCATCACACAAACCAGTATATGAAATTTATTGACAGGGTTCTGCACACGCCCTCTTACGGGTGGGCAGATGAAAATGGAAATTTAATTGTACCGAGTACTGCTACTTTATTTAAAGAGGCTTTTTCCCGTATGAATATCGTGAAGAACCGGCGCAACTGGATGAGTACAATTAGCTGGGCAATGATCATTTGCATGGTTCCGTTTTTTGTGCTGTTTATTACAAAATATTTCTCCCTTCCCTTGCTGGGCGCTTTTATTTTGTATAGCATGATTATCATGAGCACACATGGTACCATTTGGTTTCACCGGTTTTGTACGCATAAGTCTTATAAATTTCGTCATCCCATTTTTAGGTTCATTACGCAAAACCTGGTGATCAAAACTTTTCCGGAAGAAATTTACGTGGTATCTCACCATGTGCATCATGCCAAGAGTGACCTGCCAGGAGATCCATATAATGCCCGTGGCGGATTTTGGTATTGTATGCTATCTGATGTGAATCATCAAACCATTAATCGTACAATGAGTGAGGAGGATTATAACAAAACCCGTTTTTTTATGCAGCATACCGGAGTGGGTATGAATAGCTATAAGCAGTACTTGCGCTGGGGTTCTGTGGCCACGCCGGCTTACACGGTTTTGCTTTGGCTGGGCAACTGGGCTTTCTGGTACACTGCTTTTTACTTTATGGGCGGCCATGCACTGGCTTGCACCATGTTTGCCGCAGCGATGTTCTGGTTCATTTTTGTAAGAGCATTTAATTATACAGGTCATGGTAAAGGAGAGGTGAAGCATGTAGATGGCATTGATTATGATCGGCGCAATCTTTCCATTAACCAAATGCGCCCGGGATTATTTTCCGGCGAGTGGCATAATAACCATCACCTGTATCCTGCAAGTGCACAGGCTGGCTTCTTGCCACAGCAGATAGACCTGGCCTGGATTTACATTTGGATATTACATAAGCTGGGCGCTGTAACATCGTACCACAACAATAAAAAAGAATTCCTTAAAAAATACCGCTCTGGTGTGCACCAGGAAGAACTTACGGACCAGGAGTATGTAGATGACGTGCATAAGATCTTACGCCAAAAGGTATAAAGCTATCAACGATATCCAGGCGGATGGTGATGTTTAATTTTTGAGCAACCTTGCCAGGTTTTTGTCGCAATAATAACTGACAATTTCGCAGTGTATGTGCCGGCTTGCAGCCGGCTTTTTTGTGCAGAACAGTGACGAATCGCAGTATTTGGTGATGAATTTCTTTTGTGCAGACTGCATTAACATGATTTTACACAAATCAATGCTGCCTGGGCGCTGCGCCCGGCTTTATTCACAATTCTTTACAGATACTGGCTTAGTTTTTATCGTATGTAGTAGTATTCAATTACGATAAAACCAATGGAGGAAAATATGAAAAAACAATCATGGATTTTAGCCAGCTTTTTTATGCTGGCAGGGTTCATCCTGGCAAGTTGCGGTACTACAGCACATGTTGAAAAAGACAAGTCTGTAAATTTTAACCAGTACCAAACCTATGCATGGATACAGCCCAATGCTACACAAAAGAATAAACCTGCAGATATCATGGAGAGCACGGTGAAAAATATTGTAAGCGAGGAGTTGCAAAAGAATGCTGGCTGGAGAGAAGTGAGTACTTCTTCTAATCCTGATCTGCTCCTGAGTTATGATATCCTGGTAGAGCGTGCTGTTCGGGAGAAAAGTGACGCCAGGTACTCCCGTCCGCTTGTGCGCACCTTTTATAACCCCATGAGCCGGCGTTATTTTAATGTGTATTACCCCAGCCAGTTTATGGGTTATGAAAACTACAGTGTTCCTACGCAGGAAGGAACGGTAACGGTTTCTATGATAGATGCCAAAACGGATAAAACGGTATGGCAGGGCTGGACGACGGATGAGATAGACAGCCGCCGCATAAAATCCAAAGAAGTGCAGGCCGCCGTGAAATCCATCTTTCGCAAATTTGATTTAGCTAAGAATTAATGTAAGCTGAACCTATGAAAATACTAGCTCCGCC
>DGQO01000102.1:0-278 GCA_002400445.1 Chitinophagaceae bacterium UBA4412 | reverse complement strand
GAATGGCCCATTCCAGCCTTGCAGGCAGTGTGGCGCAGGGCAGAAGATGCCCCCATCGTATTTCAGCCGCTTGCCCGCCGAATTTTTGAAGCCGATGCTTTTATCCTGGTAACGCCGGAGTATAATGGCAGTTATACTTCAGCCCTCAAGAATTTGCTGGATCATTTTCCAAAACAGTATCGTAAGGCCTTTGGCCTGGTTACGGCCTCGCAGGGAGCATTAGGTGGTATGCGTGCTGCACAGCAATTGCTGTTATTGGTTCCTGCTTTATTTGGCAT
>DGQO01000218.1:1566-4527 GCA_002400445.1 Chitinophagaceae bacterium UBA4412 | reverse complement strand
CCGAGTTTAGTAGCCAGCTTCATCACTTCTTTATTCATTACCGGCAGGGTGCCGGGGTGTGCAAGAGATACCGGACTCACCTGTGAATTAGGTGCCGCACCAAATGCGATTGCATCTGCACAAAATAGTTTGCTTTGGGTAAGCAATTGAGCATGTACCTCAAGCCCAATGACCACCTGGTATGTAGGATTTATAGACAAGGCGCAAAGATAGGGACTCGCAGGCAGCGGCTGCAGGCCTGCGGGGTTTAGATCGTTAAGAGGTCGTTATTTACTTAAGTGCATGCTGCGTTCCCTGTATAGTTGCCTGAAATAGGGATCCCGCAAGTCTTTAATAAAACGNNTTGAAAGAGAATACCGGTTCTTTAATAGCAAAACCTTTCATCTTTTTCTCAAACACAAAATCAGAAAGTTTAAAATTGCCGGTCATGATTTTTGTGGCAATATTGAGGTAGGGAATTTCATAGGCCTTAGCTATAAAGGGCGTGGTTCGGCTAGCCCTGGGGTTAGCTTCAATCACAAATACATTCCCGTCTTTAATGGCAAACTGAACATTAATTAAACCCTTAATAGAAAGCGCCCGGGCAATACGTTCTGCGTAATCTTCCATCGTGTGCACTATGAGCGGAGAGAGGTTAAACTGGGGNNATGAAACTCTTCTCCATCAAATATGGCATCTATTTCGGCTTCCTGGCAGCGATCAAGAAAATGATCGATTAAAATTTTATTACCTGGCAGATGTTTGATCAAACTCAGAATACCTTTCTCCAGTTCTTCATCGTTCAATACAATGCGCATACGCTGCCCACCTATCACATAGCTGGGACGGATAAGCACTGGATACCCCACTTCTTTAGCGGCTTCAATGGCTTCATCCGTATTAAAAGCTGTAGCATATTTTGGATACGGAATATCCAATTCTTTAAGCAGATCACTGAAGCGCCCACGATCTTCGGCCACGTCCATATTATCAAAACTGGTTCCTATAATATTTACGCCTTTCTCGTGCAGTTTTTTTGCCAGCTTAAGGGCCGTTTGCCCGCCAAGTTGCACAATGACACCTTCCGGCTTTTCGTGCTCAATAATTTCCCAGAGATGCTCCCAGAATACCGGCTCAAAATAGAGTTTGTCTGCCATGTCAAAATCGGTGCTCACGGTTTCAGGATTACAGTTTACCATAATGGCTTCATAACCCATTTCTTTTACCGCCAGCAAGCCATGCACACAACAATAATCAAACTCAATGCCCTGGCCAATTCGGTTTGGACCGCTACCGAGTACAATAATTTTTTTCTTGTCAGAAACTTTAGACTCATTGGGCTGAAGGTCTGTACCTTCTGCTTTATGCTCAAACGTAGAATAGAAATAAGGTGTTTTTGCCTCAAATTCTGCACTGCAGGTATCCACCATTTTATATACCCTGGTTAAGCCCATCTTTTTGCGCCGCTCATAAATGATATCAGCATCCTCTTCCTGCATGATGCGCACGATTTGCTCATCACTAAAGCCCAGCACTTTTGCTTTTGTGAGTAAATGGTCTGGCAGGGTAGCGAGGCTGAATTTTGCCAGTTCTTTTTCACAATCACATATTTCCTGAATCTGGTATATAAACCAGCGGTCAATAAGGGTGCTTTCGCAAATGCGTTTTACGCTTGCACCCGCCATGAGAGCATCTTTGATGCGAAAAATCCTGTCCCACTTAGGAATCTTGATATATTCAATTAATTCATCGGCACGCATCAGGCTCTTACCATAATAGCCAAGTCCGATGGCTTCATTTTCCAGGCTCTGACAAGCTTTTTGAACAGCCTCTGCAAAGCTTCTTCCAATACCCATTACTTCACCCACACTTTTCATTTGAAAACCGAGGGTATCATCTGCACCTTTAAACTTGTCAAAATTCCAGCGGGGAATTTTTACAATCACATAATCAAGCGCAGGTTCAAAATAGGCAGAAGTGGATTGCGTAATTTGATTTTTGAGTTCGTCTAAATTGTAACCTATCGCCAGCTTGGCAGCAATTTTTGCAATAGGATAACCTGTGGCTTTACTGGCCAAAGCGGAGGAGCGGCTCACCCTTGGATTGATTTCTACTACGATAATTTCCTCCGTTTGCGGGTTCATGGCAAACTGCACATTACAACCGCCGGCAAAATTGCCAAGGTTACGCATCATATCGATGGCAGTGTTCCGCATGAGTTGAAATGCGGTGTCACTCAGCGTCATGGCGGGTGCCACCGTAATGCTGTCTCCCGTGTGCACGCCCATGGGATCAAAGTTTTCTACCGTGCAAATGATGGCCACATTATCTGCATTATCCCGTAGGAGTTCAAGTTCAAACTCCTTCCAGCCCAGTACTGCCTTTTCTACCAGTACTTCATGTATAGGGCTGGCGGTAAGTGCCCGGTTGAGCGCCTCGTCTAATTGTTCTTTGTGAAATACGATTCCACCACCTGTACCGCCGAGTGTGAAAGAGGGACGAAGTACGAGCGGAAATCCAATTTCCTGCGCAAATTCTTTGCCTTCTAAAAATGAATTGGCTATATGTGCGGGGCACACCGGAATACCCATATCAATCATCCACAGGCGAAATTTCTCCCTGTCTTCCGCTTTATCTATGGCTTTAATATCTACCCCAATAAGTTTTACATTATATTTCTCCCAGATACCCANNCTTTCTACAACGAGGGGCAGCAGGTAAACCCGGTCTGCCATCATGGGATCCGTCATTATGGTGGCAGGATTGCTATTAATGAGCGTAACCCTGATGCCTTCTTCCCGAAGGCTGCGGGCGGCCTGTGTACCACTGTAATCAAACTCACAAGCCTGGCCAATTACAATAGGACCAGAACCAATAATTAAAACAGAACGAATCTCATTGTTTTTCGGCATGGTGGAGAAAACCGTTTTTTTAGCGGCGTGCAAAAGTACTGGTAAAAAATAAGCGTCGCAAATTTTGACG
>DGQO01000218.1:1200-1352 GCA_002400445.1 Chitinophagaceae bacterium UBA4412 | reverse complement strand
ATTGTCGCCAATTTTGGCGAGCTGCGCCCAAACCATTTTCACATGGGGTTAGACTGTCGCACAGAGCAGGTAGTAAATAAGCCCGTATATGCAGCAGCAGCGGGTTATATAGCAAAAGTAAAAATAGAGCCCTGGGGTTTTGGTCGTGCATT
>DGQO01000218.1:0-1094 GCA_002400445.1 Chitinophagaceae bacterium UBA4412 | reverse complement strand
AAAACCGATAAGGTGCTAAACCCGCTGCTGATGAATATGCCCATTGCAGATAATATTCCACCGCAGATTATAAGGCTCGCCGTGTATGATAGAAACATAAGTACTTATGAGCAAACGCCAAAGGTATTTACGCTCAGAAGCGTGAATGGTGTGTATACAGTACCAGGTGGTAAACTAAGCCTTGCCGCAGATAAAGTGAGTTTTGCGGTAACTGCATTTGACCGCTATACGGGCTCTACAAATCAAAATGGTATTTATGAGGCGGTGATGTTCGATAATGAAAAGCGTATTGGTGGTTTCCAGTTAGATAGTATTGGTTACGATGAAACCAGGTACCTGAATGGCCATATTGATTACCGGTATAAAGCAAGTGGAGGCCCTTACCTGCAGCATATTTCAAGGTTACCCGGTATGAGCAGAAGTATTTATTCTATGGATGCTACAGACGGCATTGTTGCGCTCTCTCCGGGAGAAACACACAAGATAAAAATTGCTATTAAAGATGCAAATAATAACCAGTCAACGATACAGTTTGATATGCTCTCCACCGGGGCGGGTTCCTCCACCGGGGATGCAGGTATTTTATTTGAACCGGGTAATGTGAATGTTTTTGAAAATGAAAATGTGAAATTTTACCTGCCGGAAAATGCCCTGTACGATTATTTCCATTTCAAATATGCAGTAGCAAAGGATGCCAGCGGACAGCCGGTTTACCAGTTGCACAATGCTACCGTGCCGGTGCATACCTATTTTAATGTACAGTTGCAAGCAAACCTGAGCCCCTCCTTACGAAGCAAAGCCGTGATCTATCGTTTTTACGGCACAAAAAAAGATTATGTAGCGGCTACTTATGCGAATGGGTGGTACAAAGCCGCATTCAGGGAGTTTGGTAATTTTCAGTTGCTGGTAGATAGTACAGCGCCCGTTCTTTCTCCTGTAGGATTTTACAATGGTATCAATGCAACAAAACTCAGTCGTATCGTGTTTAAGGTAAAAGATGATACGGAAGAAATCGCTGACTTTAGGGCAAAACTTGATGGAAACTGGCTCCGCTTTACGAATGACAAAGGCAGCAATTTTGTGTATTATTTTGA
>DGQO01000209.1 GCA_002400445.1 Chitinophagaceae bacterium UBA4412 | reverse complement strand
GGGCGGTTCATAACCTCTTCGCCTGCCTGGTAATAGGCTTCTGCAGCAGATTGTTTTGCCTCCAGTAACTGTGTGCTATAATTCTCGGGGGTTACGAGCCTGAAAGCAGGTGTAGAATTTACAATGTTAGCATAGATGTCCTGCAACTGTTCGTACTGGCTAATGATTTTATCCCAGCGAGAGATATCTGCACCAATTTCATAACTTTTAATGCGGGCAAGATTAGCCTTTTGAATATTATTGTATAGAATGGGAATGGCTTCTTGAGCCAGGGCATCATCAGCATTTTTATTCAACTTTCGCACGGCATCCTGCAGGGCTTTCTGCTCGTCATTGCGCTCTAAATAGTTCTTGCTTGCGCCGCAGGCAAGCAGGAGAAAAGGCAAAGAAAGTAGGAGTAAATATCTTTTCATTTTGTGGGTTTTAGTTTAAAGCTACCGTTTCCAAAACAATACCAGTATGCGAAAAAGAACTGCCAAAACAGTGATCTTGTATGGTATTTAACTTAATATATAAGAACTTATAAAAGTTTACCATCTAAAAGAGAAACCGACCATTTATCAAAAGGGAGAAATTATTTTAAAAATTCTTTTACCTAAAAAAGACTTGATTATCAAATGCTTAGGATATAAAAAGGCACCAAGTACTACCAGCTACCTGAAAATAAAAGGTAGTATGTGTTGCATAGTACTAATTTTTGTATTAGGTTTGTGTTATGAAAGGAAGGAGGAGATGGAAAACAAAATTCCGGAACATGTTTTCAACTCTTATTTTCTGAAAAGTATAGCCATGAATTTTAAAACAGAAATGCCATGAACATTGACAACACAGCAAGCCAAATGCGCAAAGGGGTATTGGAGTTTTGCATCTTGTCTATTATTAAGCAGGGAGAAGCTTACCCCAGTGATATCATAGATAAAATGAAAGCCGCCAACCTCAATATTTTTGAAGGCACCCTTTACCCGCTATTAACGAGGCTCAAAAATGCCGAGATGCTCACTTATCGATGGGTAGAAAGCAGCAGCGGGCCGCCAAGAAAATATTTCATGCTCACAGAAAAGGGTGCCACTTTTTACAAAGAACTGGAATCCACCTGGATTGAGCTTGCAAATGCAGTGAAAGCGCTCACACACGATGAGCAGAATACCTAACCAATTTTAAAGTATAGCCATGCTTTTTTTGGTGAACAACTTCAACAAAACCGAAACAATTTTAGCCATGGTGTTACGCTTCAAAAGAGCCATATCACCAGACAACAAAACAATTCTTAAGTCATGAAACAGGTAATAAATATCAACTTCCACGGACAAGTAGTGCCCATTGAAGTAACCGCCTTCGATATCTTAAAAGCCTATACCGAAAGCCTCAATACTTATTTTGCTAATGAAGAAGGCAAAGAAGAAATTATTAATGATATAGAAAGCCGCATTGGAGAGCTTTTCCAGGAACGCCTTAAAACCGGTGCAACCTGCATAACCAATGATGACATCAATGCTATCATTAAAAGTATGGGCAGGCCCGAAGAGTTTGAACCCGGTGAATCAAGTTCGGCCAGCACCGGGCAGGCGCATACCACTAATAGTAATGATGGCGCACAGAACCAGTACAGCTACAATGCCTCAGGCCAGAAACGCCTCTACCGAAACGAGAACAGTAAAGTAATTGGTGGGGTTTGTAGCGGCCTTGCCAATTACCTGGGCATAGATGCGGTGGTAGTACGGGTAATTTTCATCTTACTTATCGGTGCGCTTTTTATCCCTTACCTCGTATTATGGGTAGCGGTGCCAAGTTCTGCCTCTGTAGTAATAGGCAGCGCACGAAAAAAATTGTTCAGGGATACTGATGATAAAATAATAGGTGGTGTGTGCAGTGGCATAGCCAATTATTTTGGTGTAAATGCATGGGTTCCCAGGATCTTGTTCCTGCTGCCCTTCCTGAGTTTTGTTTCAAGATGGGGCAACTGGAGTCATTGGGGAAATTTTCCTGATTTCTTCCGTATTGGCTTTAGTCCTACAGCATTAATCATCTATATTATCTTATGGTTGGTTATTCCTGAGGCTACGACTACATCGGAAAAACTGGAAATGAAAGGCGAGAAGGTAGACATGAATACGATCAAGAATTCCGTAATGGAAGAGATGCGTGGCATGCAAGGCAAGGCACAGAAATTTGGTACCGAAGCAAAAGCTTTTGCAGAAGAAAAAGCCAATGTTCTGAAAACAGAAATGGCACCCATAGTAAAACGGGGAGGAAGGTCATTTGGTGATTTAATTGTGTTACTTTTTAAAATCTTTGCCTACTTTATTTTAGGCTGTATCGGCCTGGCCTTTGTGGCTGCACTCTTTGGCTTAGCTATAGCAGCTATCGGTTTATTTCCCGCAAAAGATTACCTGCTTGCACAGGGATGGCAAAATGTACTTGCCTGGGGTACGCTCATCTTTTTCATTGCAGTACCCATCATTGGAATTATCACCTGGATCATCAGGCGTCTTGCCCGCATTAATACAAACAGGAAGCAAATGCGGGTTGGCTTTATTTCCCTATGGCTGCTGGGTGTAGTGTGTTTTGTAACATTAATTACCTCTGCAATGCGTGATTTTCGCACCAGCAGTTCTGTAAGAGAAGAACAGGTGGAATTGATTAATCCTGGTGTACAGAAATTAGAGATTACCACACTTTCTCCACGCATAAATTATCACCGCCGGCAGTGGCTGAGGTTTGAACCTTTTGCAGCGCTTAATGAAGATACCGCCTGGGTTAGAAATGTGAAAATTGAAATCGTGAAATCGCTCAACGATAGTTTTAAAGTAACCATGGTAAGAATGGCAGATGGCAGAAACCGCCGGGCTGCAGATATGATCGCTCAAAAGATTGACTTTAATGTGTACCAGGCAGATTCATTGCTTGTACTTGAGAAAGGCATCGCTATTAATAAGTTTGATAAGTTTCGTAACCAGCAGGTAATGATTACCATTTATGTGCCCGTGGGCAAGCAAATTATGGTGAACGATAATGTGGGCTGGGGTAACGAGGTTCACTTTGGTAGTTCCTGGGAAAACGACTGGAACCTTGATATGGATCATTTAGAAAGAGGATGGGATCGAAATGTATTGTACACCATGCGGCAGGATGGTTTGTATGATGCGGATGGTGACCCCGCCGATGGATACAAGAAAGGCAATGTTCGTAGTAAAAAAGGAATACAGGTTATAGATGGCAAAACCAAAGTAAGGATAAATGAAAACGGAATCGAAGTAGAAACAGATAATGACTACCGCTATGAAACCGAGCGGCATGAAAAAGCACTTGATTCTTTGAGCAAAGTACGAAATGCAGAACAAGAGCGCCTGAGGGATTCATTGCAAAAAGCAAAAGACAAAGCAGAAGAGGCGCTGCGCAAATTGGAGGGCGCCACAGCCTCCGTTCAAAATACCGCAGACAATGGTCAATATATACTTCCGGTATACAATCCGATGATGTACATTTTAAGCCGCTAAAAATGTTTCAATGGTTAAGTTGAAGTTGAAGCAAAAGAAACCCTGCCGCTGAGGCGGGGTTTCTTGTTTGCCTTGTTGCCAATAAAATCGGATATTTAATACTTATACCCGGCAAATTTTTAGGAGACTGTCATATTTATTTTGATGAAGGAACTTCTGATTGTTTCTGCTCACTTTAAACAAATTACCGGTTACATAGAAATACAATAATCGATTTTACAAATGCCCAACAAATCTTCACAACATATCCTAAACACTTCCGCCACTCTTTTAGGATTTTGTCTCTTTGTTATTACATCCTTACGCAGTGCCAATTATTCGGATAAAAGTTTGATTGACGAGTTCACCTCTGTTGTTGCATTGTTACTTATTTTCTCCTGCTTATTTTCTTTTTATTCCATTCAAACATCTAATCCGAACAATGAACGGTGGGCAGAAAAAGCGGGGGAGTATTTTTTCGGATTTTCTCTCATCGGCATTCTTATCATCATTGTTTTCTTGCTCCTGAATATTATAAAATAAACGTAGAAGCATTAACCAGGTGCAGGATGATAAAGTAAACTAATTGTTCCCTTGCGCTCACTGTTTAGGAACATAACGGCATCTCTTGTGCGTTCTATATTCAATCGTTTGCTTAAGGCACTTCAATACTAAAACCAGGCACAAAAAACAGCTTAGATCCTCCCCGGTTTTTCAATTACATTTGCAGCCAATATTTTCCACTTATCACACGATTATGAAACAGACCGCTTTTACGGCAAAACACATAGCACTCGGCGCAAAAATGGCTGAATTTGCCGGCTTTAATATGCCTATTTCTTACACTGGTATAAATGACGAGCATGCTGCGGTTCGCAACAGTGTAGGGGTTTTTGATGTGAGCCATATGGGCGAGTTTATGCTTAAAGGTGAGGGTGCACTTGATCTTATACAACGCATTTGCAGTAATGATGCTTCAAAACTTAATGATGGACAAGCGCAATACAGTTGCCTGCCAAACGAACAAGGGGGCATCGTAGACGATCTGCTCATCTATTGCATTAAAAAGGATGCCGTGTATATGCTCGTGGTAAATGCAGGTAATATTGCAAAAGACTGGGAATGGATAAGCAAACACAACACAGGCAATGTGGATATGGAAGATATCTCTCATAAAACCTGCCTGCTTGCCATACAGGGACCACAGGCCACCCGGGTTGTGCAATCGCTTACCGGGCTTGATGTACTCAACCTAAAATATTACACGTTTATAAAAGGCACCTTTGCAGGCGTAGATAATGTGCTCATCAGTGCCACAGGATATACAGGCGCAGGCGGAGTAGAAATCTATTTTGAAGATAAAGATGATGCCGCTGATAAAATCTGGAATGCACTTTTTGAAGCCGGAAAGCCACAGGGAATAAAGCCTATTGGCCTCGGTGCAAGAGATACACTCCGCCTGGAGATGGGCTTCTGCTTATATGGCAATGACATTGATGATACCACATCTCCAATGGAAGCCGGCCTGGGCTGGATCACAAAATTCAGTAAGGATTTTACGTCTAGATCTATTTTTGAACAACAGAAAGCTAATGGACCCGCCAGGAAGCTGGTTGGTTTTGAAATGCAGGAAAGAGGGATTGCCCGCCATGGGCATGAAATCAAAGATTTTGAAGGAAATGTAATTGGCCAAGTTACCTCCGGTACCCAATCTCCAACTTTAGGAAAGGCCATTGGAATGGGTTATGTGCAGCCCATTTCGGCCGCAATTGGTTCGGAGATTTTTATCAGCATTCGTAATACATTACTCAAAGCTATCGTAGTTAAAATGCCTTTTGCCTAACTTGTTTCAAGCCCTAACCGATTTGTTTCACCCTGGAGTTTTTAGCCTTACCAAATGGAAAGAGGAAAATATAAAAAAGTTGCCGGCGAAAAGCCGTCTTTATATGTAAGTCTGTCGCCTGCTTTAGTGCATCTTTACGAATTGAGCAGCAGTATTGTTGTTATCATTGATGTGCTTCGGGCCACTTCCACCATTGCCACTGCCTTGCATAACGGCGCTAAAGCAATTGTACCTGTTGATAGTGTGGCAGAATGTATTCGCATTGGAAAGCAAATAGAAGCCATCACCGCCGGCGAAAGAGATGGCGTAGTGGCAGAAGGGTTGCAGCATGGCAACTCTCCTTTTGAATATCCTGAATCTTTTGTAAAAGGGAAAACGCTCGTGCTCACCACCACAAACGGCACTAAGCTCCTGCACATGGCCCTGGATAATGGTGCCAAAGAAATTATTACGGGTTCATTTCCAAACCTGCAAGCCGTTTGCGATCACTTACGCAATAGAAATCAGCCGGTGGTACTTGCATGTGCCGCCTGGAAAGACCGGGTAAATATTGAAGACACCTTATTTGCCGGTGCTATTATTGATCAGTTGCGAGAACATTTTGATATTAGATGTGATGCTGCCGGTATTGCCCATAGTTTGTACCTCGCAGCAAAAGAAGATCTTTTTGAGTTTATGAAGGAAAAGCAAGCTTCTCATTATACCCGGCTCATGAAATACGGATTGGAAAAAGATATTCGATTCTGCCTTACGCCAGGCGGAGCAAATGTGCTGCCTTCTTACCGGGATGGTAAACTCATCAGTGTGCCTGTTTAACCAGCATGCTGTTATCTAAAATCATTGCAAAGCCTTCGTGAGGCTCCGTTTTTTTCCTTTACTTTTGCGAATTGCTCAAGTGTGAACGGCACTTACCTGCTTTTTGGCTTTGCGTTTCTACAGAGCACATCTTAAACTCACGTATTTTGGCATTACCGCACCTTATTAAGCATATCTATAATAATGGTACCGACGAAGTAATTCGCCGTGGCAAAAAAATCAATGGCCTTGGCTTTGTAGAAATGATTGAACATGATGAACTCATGGGCAATATTGTATTCCGGGTAAAGGATGATGTGTACAGTACTTTCTACAAAGTTTACATACAGCAATATGCAGATGCCCGCCTCATTTCTCTGCGATGCACCTGCCCCTATAACCTTGGCGAAATTTGCAGGCACGAATCCGCAGCACTATTCCGCCTGCAGGATATGGTAGATAAAAATATGCTCATGAGCAGTGCCATCCAGTATGACCAAAAACATACTGTGGCCAAAATGAAAAACATTGATCTCAAAATGATCAAGATGCTTTCTTCTCCGGGTATTTATCAGAAAGCAGAAATTATGCTCCGCACCACAAAGGCTAATATTCTAAAAGCTGCAGACGAAAGAGTGGAAGCAGACATGATTTACGAAGGAGAGCCATTCTCCCTGGTAATTCAGAAAAACGACGAACGCAATTTTGATACTTCCTGCAATTGCAATGAAACAGAACACCCGCTTTGCGAGCATAAAACATTACTGTTTCTGCAACTGCTCAATGCCTATGGGCCGTCTTATTTTGACTCTATCCGAAACATGGATAAAGAGAAAAATAAGCTCTTGCAAATCTATGGTTACAGCCTGCAAGACGATCTCACCGGCAAATTTGAATTTATATACAAAGAAGGAAAACCTTTCCTGAAATTATTAGATGCTTCTATAAAACGAGTAACGGCCCCGGCACCGGTTTCCACGGCACGGCAAGTACCTTTTTTAACGGCTCCTATTGCTGAACCCGTTGCTGCCGCACCCAGCCTGCCAGAAAAAAATATTCGTCTTGGTGTAGTATTTAACTATAACCATAAAACTTTCCCGGGGTTTACCATTGATGCTGTGCAAGGAGAAACAGATGATCAACAAGAAAAATTCTTAGGCAAAACAGAAAAACTTGACCTCTCTAAATTTGTAAATACAGAAGGGTTTTCAGAAGACGACAAGCAATTATTTCAGCAAGTGCGTAAGCTGCAGGATAGCGAACTGAATAAGTATCTTAATCGTAACTCACCTTTTAGTGGCATTTGGGAAAACATCATTCATACAGAAGGAGATGAGCTGCCCGAAGAAACCAAGGCGCTCATCACAGAATACTTACATCCAAAACTGAGAAAGATTTTTACGGAGTATGCGCAAAGTCCTTTTGCTTTTGTATTGCAAAAAGGAAAGCCTTTTAAAACGGCAAACCTGCAGCAGGTTATACTTGCCGATCAGTTAATTACCCCTGTATTCCAGGTGCTTGCCAGGGATAGCAATTTTGAAATTTTGTGCACAGCAAGGGCAGGCATAGAAACAATGGAGTTTAGCGATAATGAAAGTGAGAGCAGCCTCCTTTTCCAGCATAATGGAGCCCTCTACTTATGGCAAAACGCAGAAGATAGCCTGCAGGCAGAGAAGTTTACCCGGCAGGGAAATCAAAAACTAAAAAAGGAAAGTTGGCAAGAGAAAATGCGCACGGTTATTCTGCCGCTTACAAAGGAGTACCAGGTTGAATTTGATAAATCCCTCACCCGTGAAGTAAAAGATACCGCACCAGAAATCAGGTTATTGCTACAGGAAAAAGGAGACTACCTTCTTTTTCAACCCGTATTTAATTACAAGGGCGTAGATACAAAGCTTACAGATAAGCCCACGCTTACCATTCCGGATGGCGATAAGATTTTAGTGATTCACCGGAATATAGAAGCCGAGCAAAATTTTCTGGAAAAATTGGAAACGTTGCACAGTTCTTTCCTCCGGCAACCAGAGAATGGAAGCCTTGCCCTGCGTGGAGCAGATGTGCTGCGCAACAATTGGTTTTTTCTTTTTGTAGATGCCATGAAGGATATGAAAATTCCGGTGTATGGTTTTGAGGCGCTTAAAAATTTCCGGTTTAATACTGCCCGGCCCAATACGCATATTCATGTGAGCAGCGGCCTGGATTGGTTTGATGCTAAAGTGGAAGTTGAATTTGGCAAGCAGCGTGTGGGTATTTCAGAAATTAAAAAAGCGCTGGCTGGCAAGCAATCTTTTGTACAACTGAGCGATGGCACCCTGGGAATTTTGCCTGATGAATGGCTGAAAAAATATGCGCTGTTGTTTAAAGTGGGCGATGGAAAAACAGATCGTCTGCGGCTGAGCAAATACCACATGAGTGTGATAGATGAGCTCTATGAAAATCGTAGCGAGGAGGAATTGAGTTTTGCGCTTGATGAAAAATTTGAACGCCTCAGAGCGTTTAAAAATATTCCGGAAACACCGGCGCCGGTGGAAGTTGCAGAAATACTGCGACCGTATCAGTTGGCAGGATTTCAATGGCTCAATTATTTAAATGATGTAGGCTGGGGAGGAATACTTGCAGATGATATGGGTTTGGGTAAAACGGTGCAGGCGCTTACTATGCTCGATCATTATCGCAATACTACTGGCGGGCTCAAGGCCATTGTGGTTTGCCCCACTACGCTCATCTACAACTGGCAAAATGAAGTAAAAAAATTCACCCCCTCTCTCACCTATCATATTCATCATGGTAGCGCAAGGGAGCGAAACTTTTTGGAACTGCAAAAGTTCAACATCATTATCACAACCTATGGTACCCTGAGAAGTGACGTTCAGCTATTCCTTAAAATATATTTTGATTATGTAGTGCTGGACGAAAGCCAGGCGATTAAAAATCCTTCGTCAAAAGTAACGAAGGCTGCCAGCTTGCTCAATGCCAAAAACAGGATTTGCATGAGTGGTACACCGCTACAGAATAACACCTTTGATATTTTTGCGCAAATGAATTTCCTTAATCCCGGCCTGCTGGGTACTATGGAATTTTTTAGAAATGAATTTGCCACACCTATCGATAAGTTTGGCGAACTGGAACAAAAAGTACACCTGCGAAAATTGCTTTTTCCATTCATTCTTCGTCGTACAAAAGAACAGGTGGCCAAAGATCTTCCAGAGAAAACAGAGACCATCCTTTTTTGTGAAATGGAAAAAGAACAGCGGAAGATTTATGATGCCTACCGGAATAGTTACCGGGATAAAATTATGGGTACCATCGAAGATCAGGGTATCGATCGTTCTCAACTTACCATCCTTCAGGGTTTGATGAAGCTGCGGCAGATATGCGATAGTCCTGCCATCTTAAATGAGGCCGAAAAGTTTCCAAACCATTCCATAAAACTCGAAGAGTTAACCCGGGAGATTACGGAAAATATCGGTGACCATAAAGCCCTTATTTTTTCCCAATTCCTGGGTATGCTGGCCCTCATCAAGGCAAAACTTAAAGAACACGAAATACCCTTTGAATATTTTGATGGTAGCACTTCTACACTCGAAAGAGAGCGAGCAATTCAGAATTTTCAAAATAACGACGAATGCCGGGTGTTTCTCATTTCTCTTAAAGCAGGGGGTGTGGGCCTGAACCTGACGGCCGCCGATTATGTGTATATCGTAGATCCCTGGTGGAATCCTGCAGTAGAGCAACAAGCCATTGACCGCACGCATCGCATAGGCCAGACCAAGAATATTTTTGCATACAGAATGATCTGTATTGACACCATCGAAGATAAAATTCTCCAACTCCAGGAGCGCAAGCGCACCCTTGCCCGTGAACTGATTACGGACGATAACGGGTTTGTAAAAACCCTTACTAAGGCTGATGTGGAATACTTATTTAGCTAAAACAAGAGGGGCATGCATAAAGCAAAAATTCCTTTGGCCATGCCAAAGGAATTTTTGATAGAATGCGTTTGCAGCTGATTAAGATGCAATAAAACTTTTCAAGCGCTGAAAATCACGGTCAGAGTCAAGAAAAAATAAGCTTTGAAACAAGACCCTAACGGACTTCGCCAACACTAAAAATGCTGATTGACTAGGTTCATTTTTTTTCATAAAATTGGATTTTTAAAACGGGAGATAAAGATATTAATGATATTATTTTTTGTCAAGCGGAAATCTTCTGATTTTTTGCGACCGTAATTTCCGAAGCAAATTGACGTCTAGCGCATCATGTCCATCTGTCTTGCTCTTCGTTTGTCTTTTCTGCGGTAAAACTTCATGGTAGATAAAGTAGCCGGTTGAAATAGCTTGTGTATGAAATTCATGAATGACCAAATTACAATATGGGTTTCATGTGCTTTCTTCATCGCATTAGTTTTTATCATAACGCAAGGCCATCAAAGATTATTGTAAAAAAATGAACCTTAAATAAAAAAGTTTGTTTACCTGTGAAATCTCCCGGGAACAAATTTTCGTAAATCATCATCATTAAATAATTTAAAACTAGAACATGAAAAAGCAAATTTTAGGTACCGTTCTGCTGGCAGCTTTGGCTATTGCAGCATGTAACGATGCCCCAAAAGAAACTGTAACTGAAACTGTTGCTACTGATACCACTACCGCTACTACAATGCCGGTAGAAGCGGGTGTAATGGTGGGCGGAGCCAATATGGTTCCTTCTAAAAACATTGTGGAAAATGCCATGGGTTCTGCAGATCACACAACCTTGGTAGCAGCAGTGAAAGCAGCAGGCCTGGTAGAAACACTTAGCGGTGCCGGACCATTTACGGTGTTTGCGCCTACAAATGCAGCTTTTGACAAATTACCAGCTGGCACTGTAGATAAGCTGCTGAAGCCTGAAATGAAAAAAGACCTTACTGATGTACTTACCTACCACGTAGTACCAGGCACTTATAAAGCTGCAGACCTGAAAGATGGTATGATGCTTAAAACCGTAGAAGGCAAAGAATTAAAAGTGACCATTAAAGATGGCAAAGTAATGGTGGATGGTGCGACTGTTACCATCCCAGATGTGGTAAGCAGCAATGGTGTTACCCATGTAATTGATGCGGTAATGTTGCCTAAAAAGTAATATTTTGATTTGTTGTTTGAGGAATGAGGCTGTCTCATAAGTAGGCAGCCTTTTTTTATTTTCTTTTTTTTAGGGTGGTTTATTCACAATTGAACTGAATAACTTTTTGTGGTAGTTCATGCAATGAAGGTGCTAGTTTTTTTGTCTTGTGAGTATGGCAAAA
>DGQO01000278.1:3044-3257 GCA_002400445.1 Chitinophagaceae bacterium UBA4412 | reverse complement strand
AAGTACGCCATGAAGAAAGAGCAAAAATACCAGCAGGATTTTTTGCCGTACATGAAGCTCATTCCCGGCCTTGATCAGTTCCTGGAAAAGGCCCGGCAGGCCGGCATTGCAATGGCTATTGGTACTGCTGCCATTCCTTTTAATGTAGATTATATCCTGGATAATATTGATGTGCGCAGGTATTTTAAAGCCATTGTAACGGCAGATGATGTA
>DGQO01000278.1:2438-2956 GCA_002400445.1 Chitinophagaceae bacterium UBA4412 | reverse complement strand
TACAACGATGCCAGGTTAGGCGAACTTTTTTTAAACAGCCATTAGGATAATACTAAAACGGCTACCTTCTCCCGGCTTGCTGCTGATGTGCAGGCTGGCATTAATTTTCTCCAGCAGTTCCTGCACTAAAAATAAACCGAGGCCGCTGCCTTTTTCGCCTTGCGTACCAGCACGGCTGTAACTGTTGTTGGATAGAATTTCATCAATCTGCATGGGCGAAAGTCCTATGCCTTCGTCCCTGATGCTGAGGTGAACTTTATCATCAACAACCCGACTTTCAATAAAAACAGTTTTTCCCTTTTCACTGTATTTTATAGCATTGGTGAGCAAGTTTCGCAGGGCGATGGATAAGATATCGTAATCGGCCAATGCTGTAGCTGCCACAATATGCTGGCGAATATCAATTTGCTTTTGTTCCGCCTGTGCAGCGGTGTGTTGCAGCGTATCCCATACACAGTCTGCAATATTTGTAGGTACAATTGCAGGTTTTACATTTTTAATTTGAACATTGGCCCAGG
>DGQO01000278.1:0-2244 GCA_002400445.1 Chitinophagaceae bacterium UBA4412 | reverse complement strand
GCTATGGATGCATTTCTCTGGCTTGTTTGCCTGGCAATCTTTGCTTCCTGCGTTACAATCTCCACATTCTTTTTCCCAAGATTATATTCTGCTTCCAGTTCGGTGAGTTGGTTTTTATTATCCAGCGTAAAAATGCTGTCTTTGAGATGATGGTATTGCCTGAGGTAAGCACTGGCTTGTTTATAGTCTTTCATTTGGTCAAACATATCTGCCATGTTCCGGTAATTTTCCATCTCCACCGTGGGGCTTCCTGTTTTCCTGGCCAGTTCTATACTTTTGGTAAATGCTTCAAGGGCTTTCTTATAATTTCCCGCCTGCGCCTGCGTAGCACCAATATTATTGTACAACATACTCATGCGCTCCACCGGCGCATTAGATTTGATGAACCAGGCCTGCACCGTATCAAAACAGTTAAGCGCTTGTTCCGTTTTAAACTGGTGTTTATAATTGAGGCCGATGTTAGACAAACTGTTCATGGCAAAGTCAGTATCATTCATCATGCGGGCAATATGGTAAGCTTTGTAACCATATAAAAGTGCAGAATCATATTCATGCAACTGATCGTACATGATGCCCCGGTTGTCGTACACGCTTGCAAGCTGCAGGCTATCCTGCATGGCTAAAGCCAATTGTTCTGCCTGTTTATAATATTGGTTGGTTTTTTTGCGGTCTTTATTTTGAAAATGCACATTTCCTATTGACATCAATGCATTTGATAACCGGAAGGAATCTTTTAGCTTTTCATAAATGGCTACAGAGCGTTGATAGTTTAATAGAGATTGATTGTAGTTTGCCATGAGCAGATAGCAATAACCGATGCTATAAGAAAAGTTGGCCACCTGGAGGCTGCGATCATGCTCAGCAGCAATGGTTCTCGCTTTTTCATAATATTCAATGGCTTTTGAGGCATTGTTATCCAGGTAATGATCTGCAAGTTGCGCATATATTTTCATGCGCATCGTATCTGAAACGGCAGCATCGGCAGCCCGCAGCAGGCTATCTGCAGGAAAGCGGTTTTGGGCATTGAGGGTTTGAAGGCAGCAGAGCAATATTGCTGCATATAAAATTCTAAGCATTTTGGTATTGCGGTTTAAAAAAATCTCCGAATGGTATTTTTTCCAGTGACTTGCTGCAGGGCAGCGTCAGCATAGGTTTTTCCCATGGGTAAAACGATTTTACCGAGGGAAACATTTCCACTGTCAATGGCTGTTATTTTTTCTTTTTGTACCATATAAGTACGGGAAATGCGAATAAATAGTTCGGCAGGCAGTTGCTGCTCCAGGCTCTTCAGATTTACGAGGGCAATCTTTTTTTCCCCATTCACCAGGAAGATATTTACAAAGTCACCCAGGGATTCAATGTACAGCACTTCATTAAACTGGATGCGTATATAACTGTTTTTGTCTTTGATAAAAAAGGACTGATCCGTGTCTGTTTTAAAGCCGGTATTTCCCGGGGTATTTTGTTTTATTTCCTGCAATTGCCTTGCTTTTTCAATGGCCCGCATCAGGCGGTGTTGTGGCACGGGCTTCACTAAATAATCCAGTGCATCTACGTCAAAAGCGTCTGCCGCATATTTGCTGTGAGAACTGATGAAAATGATCATGGGAAGTTTCCGGAGGCTTTTTGCCAGTTCAATTCCAGAGAGGCCCGGCATTTCCACGTCAAGGACCAGGAGATCTGGTTCCTGGCTTTGCAGGGCAGTGTGCACTGCAAGTGCAGAATCACAAACTGCCATACAATTGAGATTTGGCAGGAGTGCCAGTTGCTGCAGGGTTAGTTCACGATACACAGCATCATCGTCGGCAATAATAAAATTTAGGTTTAAATGCATAGGTTTCAGTAAAAATAACATTAAACCATCTATTGACAGAGATGCTTATCTACAAAATTACGCCTTTCGTATACTTAGAGCGCCTATTCGTCTATTCGTGTTCGTAATATAGACATGGCACTTTTATCTTCGATCTGGTTTTTCATAGGATATTGGATTTTAAAGCGGGGTTGAATTTCTATTCAGACCCCTTTTTTTAAAACATTTATTTTTTAATATAACATATTGTAAGACGGTTAAATATCAAAACCTAAAACTTCGATGTAGCAATGAAGTAAAAGCCATCCTGCCGGGGTGGTTTTTTAATTTTAAAATATCTTGCATGCTGCACCGATGGCGACCTGATAAAATATGCGCAGCGGGAGAAAGCTTTGCCCTGATTTAAACAATTCCCACAGCTTTGCTGTAGT
>DGQO01000188.1 GCA_002400445.1 Chitinophagaceae bacterium UBA4412 | reverse complement strand
TTGTGCAATGCGCTCATCGTTACTCAGGGTTTTATATACGCTATCTGCCCAGGCAACTGCAGCGGCAGATTGAGCCTGTGTTTTTGCAAATGAAATACTGAGCAAAAAAAGCAACGCATATATTCTTTTCATCATGATGTTGGGTTTTTCACAAATTAAGCAGAATTGAGAATTATCCCCTGCTGTTCTCGATTTTTAACTTAGGAAACATTCCTTACATAAGAATAACACCGGAGCTGCATGAATGTGCAGGCATCCCGTTAAATTTGCGCATCTCAAACAATTTACATCCATTGCCAGACCTGATACAATTATTGCCGGATAATATTGCTAACCAGATTGCAGCGGGTGAGGTGATTCAGCGCCCGGCAAGTGCGGTAAAGGAGTTGCTTGAAAATGCTGTGGATGCGGGTGCTACAGAAATCCGGCTGATGGTGAATGATGCAGGTAAGGCATTAATACAGGTGGTAGATAATGGGCGGGGCATGAGTGAAATAGACGCCCGCATGGCGTTTGAACGGCATGCTACTTCCAAAATCAAAAATATCGACGATCTCTTTCGCATTAAAACCATGGGTTTCCGGGGCGAAGCCCTTGCCAGTATTGCCGCAGTGGCCCAGGTAGAATTGAAAACAAAAAGACCGGAAGACGATGCAGGCGTTTGTATAGAAATTGAAAACAGTGTGGTAATGAGCCAGGAGCCCATTGCTATGACGAATGGTACCAGTATTGGGATGAAGAATCTCTTTTTCAATGTGCCTGCCCGCCGGAATTTTTTAAAAAGTAATGCATCAGAACTCAGGCATATTGTAGATGAATTTACGAGGGTGGCTATGGCTTTCCCGGAGATATTTTTTTCCCTCTCTTCAAATGGACAGCAGGTTTTTCATTTAGAAAAAGGATCTCTGAAACAGCGTCTCCTCCAGATTATGGGCAACCATTACAACTCTAAGTTGGTGACGGTGCAGGAGCAAACGGATTACCTTAACATCACCGGTTTTGTGGGTAAACCAGACACGGCAAAGAAAACGAGGGGCGACCAATATTTTTTTGTAAACAGCCGCTTCATTCGCAGTGCGTATTTAAACCACGCTGTGATGACGGCTTTCTCGGAAATGCTCGCAAAAGACAGCTACCCCATGTACGCCCTGTTTATAGACCTTGATCCTGCGCAGATAGATATTAATGTGCATCCTACAAAACAGGAAATAAAATTTGAAGATGAAAAAATAGTTTATGCTTTTGTACAAAGTGCCGTGAAGCACGCCCTGGCGCAATTTAGCATTACACCTACTTTGGATTTTGAATTGGATGCAGGCATTCAAAACCTGGATGCCATCAACAAACCCTTTACCGATCAGCAAAAATCTTCGGCTACAGCATCTTCACTGTATCAATCTTTTACTCAAAAAAATCAGGCTCACTTTATTGATAAGAAGAGTGAGCTTGGGCATTGGAAAGATTTTTATACCGCACCAGCAGAAGCGGGTGGTGCGTCGCCTTCGTTTACACCGCTGCACCACGAATACACCGCACCTCCCGTATTGCCCGATGCCAGCGGATTGGTAACAGATAAGATGCTGCAGTTGCATCAAACCTATATTGCTTTGCAGAATGATCGGGGTTATTTGCTCATTAACCAGCAGAATGCACACGAACGGGTTTTGTATGAAAGATTTGAAGCCGCCTTCCAGGGAAAATCAATTGCTGTGCAACGCAGCATGTTTCCGGCGGCGTTGGAATTATCTGCGGCCGATGCCGTCCTGCTCACAGAGCTCTTACCCGATTTAAATCAACTGGGTTATTTAATTGAGCCCTTTGGTCATCAGAGTTTTGTTTTGCAAGGCACGCCCGCCGGTATTGATGGGGGAAATGAGCATACAGGCATAGAGAAATTACTGGAACAGTTCAAGCATTTTAGCAACGATCTTAAATTTCCGAGGCGGGAGAAATTGCTGCGTTCAATGAGCCTGCAGCAATCCATCAAAGCGGGTACAGCCCTCTCGCTAAAAGAGATGCAGGCCCTGGTTACCGATTTATTTGCCTGCCGCATACCAAACAGCACGCCCAATGGAAAGCCCACTTACATGAGTTTTAAAAAAGATGAGTTGGATAAAATGTTTGGGAGGTGATATGATTTTTGCATCAGCAGCACAGATATGAAGCTAAGGTAAGTGTGCAGGGGCGTATCTGTGGCGATTACGCAAATGAGTAAGGCACAGATACGCCAGACTATAAATCAGCGCTGCATATCTGCGCCATTGGGGGATAAATAAGACATCATTGCTTAAATTTTTACTTCTGAAAATGAAAGATCTTCAAAAGAGTTTTCGCAAGTTCTCCATTCGCCGTTGGCTGGAAGGCAGACGCCGGCAGGGAAGTACCAGCGGCGGCAAAAAGATTAATATTTCTCCCTTAGTTGTTGGATGAACTTTTCAACTGCTCTTCTCACCGGNNGTAGCCACTGAGAGCGCAGTTGTTACTCAGGGTGCCGGTTTTGGCATAAATAAAACCCGCATCTTCTTTATAGTAATTACGCAGCGTGCCTTCTCCGCCGGTGGCAAGCGTATTTGTAATTCGTTCCCAGGTAT
>DGQO01000089.1:10091-29198 GCA_002400445.1 Chitinophagaceae bacterium UBA4412 | reverse complement strand
TATTTTTTTCATGGTCCAGGTGCACGCCAAGGTATTCCATATTGTTGCACACGGCTTCCCGTACGTTGGCAGCATTTTCGCCTACCCCTGCGGTAAACACAATGGCATCTACACCATTGAGTGCAGCCGCATAAGCACCAATGTATTTTTTAATGCGGTAGCAATACAAATTAAAAGCAAGTTTTGCATGCTCATCACCGGCGGCTATTGCTTTTGTAATATCCCGCATATCGCTGAAGCCCGTAAGGCCCTGCATGCCGCTTAGTTTATTCAAAAGATTATTCGCTTGTTTGGTGGTATAACCCATTTCATCTGTGAGGTGAAAAATTACCGCGGCATCTATATCGCCGGCACGGGTACCCATTACAAGCCCACTCACCGGGCCAAAACCCATTGAGGTATCTACAGAATCCCCGGCCTTTATAGCGGTCATGCTACAGCCGTTACCCAGGTGTATACTTATAATTTTTGCCTGGTTATTTTGCAGGTATTCCATAGCCTTCTCACTCACATAACGATGTGAAGTGCCATGAAAACCATAAGCTCTGATGCGGTGTTTGGTGTACATTTCCAGGGGTATAGCATAGCGGTAAGCTTCCGGCGGCATAGTTTGATGGAAAGCGGTATCAAAAACGCCCACTTGCTTAGCGGCAGTAAATATTTTTTCTGCTACTTCGATGCCAAGGTAATTGGCCGGGTTATGCAAGGGTGCAAGCGCAAAAAGTTCCCTGATTTTTGCTTTTACTTCTGGCGTAATGATGGTTGTTGCTTTAAAGTTTTCTCCACCATGTACCAGCCTGTGGCCTACTACTTCAATTTCCCCGGTGTCTTTGATTACTCCAAATTTTTCATCTGTAAGCAAACGGTTTACTGCATGCAGTCCATCTTCATGATCTTTCAATTGCAGGGTTTCATGGATCACATGTTCCTGGCCATTAGCAAAAAATTTATGTGTAATGGAAGAGCTTTCCTGCCCGATACGTTCTACCAATCCTGTACACATTGGTTTTTCATCTGGCATCTTAAAAAGTTGGTACTTGATTGAACTACTGCCGCTATTGATTACAAAAATATTCATGGGATTGTTTCGCTAAAAGTTGTAGAAAAATGATTTATGACTCCTGTGCCTGTATGGCGGTAATGATAACCGTGTTGTACACGTCATCTACGGTGCAGCCACGGCTCAGGTCATTAATAGGTTTATTTAAACCCTGCAGCATGGGGCCAATGGCAAGCGCACCGGTTTCACGCTGTACGGCTTTGTACGTGTTATTCCCTGTGTTCAGGTCTGGAAAAATAAGGACACTTGCCTGTCCTGCCACAGGAGAGTTGGGCATTTTTTGGCGGCCCACAATGGGATCGACTGCAGCATCGTATTGTATGGGACCTTCCACTTTGAGGTCGGGTCTTTTTGCTTTTACGATAGCGGTGGCGGCACGCACTTTTTCTACGTCGGCGCCTTCTCCGGAGCTGCCGGAAGAATAGGAGAGCATGGCAATACGGGGTTCAATGCCAAATCGCTGGCTGCTCTCTGCAGAGGAAATGGCAATTTCTGCAAGTTGCTCTGCTGTGGGATCAGGATTCACGGCACAATCGCCAAATACGGCTACCCTGTCTGGCAGGCACATGAAAAATACAGAAGACACTACAGAGATGCCAGGCTTGGTCTTCACAAATTGCAAGGCCGGGCGAATGGTATGCTGCGTGGTATGCACAGATCCGGAAACCATCCCGTCTGCATGACCTTTATACACCATCATTGTTCCATAATAGCTCACATCCGTCATGAGATCTCTTGCCGCTTCCAGCGTAAGGTTTTTGCCTTTGCGCAGTTCGCAGAGCGTTTCCGCATAGTCGTCAAAGTTCTGGGAATGGATGGGGTTAATGATATGAATTTTGTTCAGGTCAAGCTGCAGGCCAAGCCGCTTAACGGAGGCTGTAATTTCATTAATGTCGCCGAGTAAAGTAATGGAAACGAGGTCATGCTGCACCAGGCGGGCCGCCGCGGTAAGAATGCGGTCTTCATTGCCTTCGGGCAATACAATATGCTTCAAAGATTTTCTTGCCCGCTTGGCCAGTTGGTACTGGAACATGTGCGGCGTAATGCCTTCCGGCTTATAAGTGATAATTTTTTCATCCAGTGCATTTACATCTACATATTTTTCAAAAGTGCTGATGGCCAGTTGTATCTTTTTAGTATTGTCTGATGATATTCTTGATTTGATGGAACTGAGCATTGAAGTGGCCTGGAAGGTTCCTTCCTGCACCAGAATGATGGGTAGTACAGAGGGTAAGCCATTGAGCAAACGAATTACCGGTTCATCAGGTTCGATGCCAGCCGAGAGTACGATGCCAGCCACTTTTGGATAATTGGCAGATGAGCTGGCTTGCAGTGCGCCAATAATAATATCGCCCCTGTCACCTGGTGTTACGATCAATACATTTTCACTCACATGGTTTAGGAAATGGGGTAATTGCATAGCGCCGGTTACAAAATTATCTACCTGGTTATTAAGCTGTGCTTCGCCAAAAAGCAGTTTGCCTCCAAGTTGCTCCAGGATTTCCTTCATGGAAGGATTCTGCAGATTTTTATCTTCCGGAATCACAGAGAGAATGGTACCATTTACCAGCAAAATTTTTACCAGGGCCTGCACATCTTCCGTCATAGCAGGCTTCACCTTATTAATAACCACAGAGAGTACCTGCACATCCTGGCGTTTAAAATTGCGCAGCATGGCTTGCGTGGTATTTACAATTTCTGCCGTGGTTTTATTTTCCCCCGAAACCACCATAACCACAGGAGCATTCAGGTTTTTTGCAATAGTGATATTTGTTTCAAATTCAAATGCAGTGCCTTCGCCCAGGTAATCGCTGCCCTCTATAACAATAAAGTCGTAGGCCTCTTCCAGTTTTTTTACTTTTCCTATCACCGTATTAATCATATCCCCCAGGCGGCTACCTTCCATTTGCCGCATGGCATGTTCCCGGGTAAAGGCATACGTATCGTCATAATGAATGGGCAGGTCAAAGTAATTGACTATCGTTTCAATATCTACATCTCTTGCCTTTATGGGATCAATATTGATGATGGGCTTAAAGTAGGCTACTTTGCGGGCCTTGGCAAGTAGCATATTTACAATGCCAATTGCTACAATGGATTTGCCACTATAGGGTTCGGTGGTGGCTATAAAAATCGTCTTGGTCATAATTTTTTGAAATTGCTGCAAAGGTAGACTGGCAGGCACATTAATTAGCATAATTTATATCATATTAGCAAATGAACAAGGTCACGTTATATTGGGGGTAAACGAAGAATAATGGCTTCTCTTTGCATTACATTCAACGCCGTTGCTGGCTGCAGTTAATTTGGTTATTTTGCAGCAAAAGAAAATTGTATGAGAACAAATCATGACATCGATTTTAAGATTTATGGCGAAGAATTGCAATTTGTAGAGATAGAATTAGATCCTGGTGAAACTGCGGTTGCAGAAAGCGGCGCATTTATGATGATGGATGAGGGCATTGAAATGCAAACTATTTTTGGCGATGGCAGCAAGCAGCACGGTGCAGGCCTGGTGGGCAAATTGATGAGTGCAGGAAAGCGCTTGCTCACGGGCGAAAGTTTATTTATGACTGCCTTCAGCAATGTGGGTAACGGAAAAAAACGGGTGAGTTTTGCTGCGCCTTATACGGGTAAAATCGTCGTGTTTGACTTGCAGGCCCTGGGTGGAAAAGTGATTGCACAAAAAGATGCTTTTCTATGTGCGGCAAAAGGAGTAAGTATTGGTATAGAACTGCAACGGAGGCTGGGTACCGGCATTTTTGGCGGAGAAGGTTTTATCATGCAGAAGATAGAAGGAGATGGGTACGCTTTTGCACATGCTGGGGGTTATGTAATAGAAAAAGAGTTGCAGGCTGGTGAAGTTTTAAAAGTAGACACAGGTTGTGTGGTAGCTTATACTGGTGGAGTGGATTTTGATATTGAATTTGTACGTGGGATAAAAAACTTCATGTTTGGCGGGGAAGGATTATTTTTTGCAGTGATGCGTGGGCCAGGCAAAGTGTGGTTGCAATCGCTACCCATTAGCCGGCTGGCCGGGCGCATTTTGCAATATGGAACCGTAAAACGAAAAGAAGAAGGCAGCCTGCTTGGCGGCCTGGGAAACCTGCTTGATGGGCGGGAATAAAAAACTTTGATTATGCAGCATTCACTGCGCCCCTGGCGCCTCACTGACCTTGATGACCTGGTAACTTTTGCCAATAATCCCAACGTTGCGAAATTTCTAACGGATAAATTTCCGCACCCTTACACCATGGAAGCCGGTGAAAAATTTATTGCCAATGCTACTTCCAAAGTGCCGGCAAGCATTTTTGCTATTGAAGTAGAAGGCCGGGCTGCCGGAGGTATTGGCTTGCATCCCAGGCATGACATTGAATGTAAAAATGCTGAACTGGGCTACTGGCTTGCAGAGCCTTACTGGAACCAGGGTATTATCACCAGGTCTATTCGCCAGATTGTAGAATATGGCTTTCATGCCTTTGATATCACCCGCATTTATGCGAGACCCTTTGGCCACAACGAAGCAAGCCGGCGTGTATTGGAGAAAGCAGGGTTTGTATTGGAAGCAACCATAGAAAAATGTCTCTATAAAAATGGGGAGTATATGGATGAGTTGATCTATGCCGTGAGAAAGATTGATTAGATACTAGATACCTGATACCTGATACCTGATNNCTCACTAAAAAATAAAAATGCATTGGGCCAGATTGTACAAATCCCTGGCGTTTATATAATGCAATTGCCCGCTCATTATCCGCTCTCACGTGCAGGAAAGGTTGTTTTCCTTGTTGCTGTATAAAGGCTATCTGCTCCTGCATGAGCTCAAAAGCATACCCCTTGCCGGCATAATCGGGGTGCGTACATACCGCACTTATTTCCGTGTATTTTGGCAGGTGCAGTCGCTGGCCCGCCATGGCTACTACTTTTTCTTCTTGTAAAATTCCCCGGTAATGTCCAAATTCGATAGTGCGTTTTAAAAATGGTCCCGGCCTGGTAAGTACAGCCAGGGCAATCATCTCAGGTACATGGTTTAATTGCAGAGGTATAATTTGAGTGGCTAATGTTTTTGCCGCTGGGCCTTCATATACAAATTGCAGACCGGGCACATGATGCCGCAGAACCCAGCCTGTTGGAGGCTCAATGGGTTCGGGTGTTGCATACAAAATTTTTCTACCTTGGTTTAGCATCTCATGCAGCAGTTTAAATCCCTCTTTTGGCGCATGATTAAAACTTACAAATGGGCTCACTTCTTCATTAAAAAATTTTACCCCTTCTGTGCCATAAGCCAGTTGGCTATCGCCGCTGCACAATGCGCTGAAAACAGGGTTATATAATGACTGATTCATGGTAAAAAGAAAGGATAACAAATCCGGTTGTAAAATGCTACTGTTTTCGCAAATAAAAAAAGCCCCAAACGGGGCTTCATAAAAGTTTCATCTTATCAATTCCTGCTACTCAATTTTGAAAGCAGTCGTAAAATTTCAAGGTATAACCAAACCAGGGTAACCAGCAAGCCAAATGCTCCGTACCATTCCATATATTTTGGTGCACCCATTTCGGCACCTTTCTCTATCATGTCAAAATCAAGAATCAGGTTGAGGGCTGCAATGCCCACTACCACCAGTGAAAAGATAATACCGAACGTGCTTCCTTCATGCAGGAAGGGCATGGTTTCAAAACCAAACATACGCATTGCCAAAACCAGGAGGTAGAAAAACATAATACCACCCGTAGCGGTATAAATTACCGACTTAAATGTTTCTGTGGCTTTAATAATTCTAAAACTATATAACAGGTACATGGTGGCAGCCACGCCAAAGGTGAGGCCCACAGCATTCATGATGAGGTTTGGGGCAGTTTGTGCAAATGCCATATTATACATAGAAGAAATGGCCCCGATAAATAAACCCTGCAGCAAAGCATATAATGGTGCAAGCCAGGGAGCCCATATTGGTTTAAACACGAGGGTAATGGCTATAGCCAGGCCACCCAGGGCGCCTACCCAAATCAGGGGCACTACATTTCCGCCTTCGGCAAACTGTTTCCAGGAATAAAATGAAGAACCCAGCACCATCACGAAGAGGAAGCCAAATTTTTGCAGTGTGCCACGAACCGTCATGGCGTTTTCGTAAGAAACCACCTCTTCCAGCGAGGTGCTCTTAAATCTTGTTTCTTTAAGGGTGGGATTACCCGATTTAAATAAGGCCATTATTAAGGTTTTTGTTTTTTAAAAATAGGGATTTATTTCTTAAGAGAACTTGAATCTGTTGCAGTTATTGTGCAGAAGCAGGGTAATCTGAAGCGATGGCAAAATTATATTCACCTTTTGCTTTTAGCAAATGGATAAATCTATGCAGGCTGCTTGAATCTTTAGCGTCTTTGTACAGCAGATCATGCGCCAGTAGCACCAGGTGCCCATCGGTCCTGTTCTTTTTGTAAGTAAACATACTGTCTATCCGGTTTACCATTTCTTCTGTGCTTTGCACCAGGCGCATACTATCGTTAAAATGCCACTCAAGATCCCAGCCCATAACGGTAAAACCATTCTTTTTCAAACCGTCGGCTGCTGCAGAGCTTGAGGAAATATCGGTCACGCTAAGTTGATCGGTGCGCCAAATATTCCGCCCGGGTGTACGAACAATGGTACTCCTCAGTCTCAGGCTGTCTGCACAGCGCCGGAAATCTTCGTACACACTTTCCGGCAGTTTATAAAATTTCCTATACTTATTATGAAAAGCGTGGGAATAACTATGGTTGGCCACTTCCACATACCTGTTTGCCAGGATGCTATCATAGGTGGCCGCTTGCTGCCGGCTGCCATACACATGCTCACCCACCAGGAACAGGGTTGCGTTCACTTCTTCCTGCTGCAAAATATCCAGCACATTTTGCGTGCCTTTGTTTGGGCCATCATCAAAGGTGAGGTAAATCGTTTTTTGCTTTTTGGGTTCGGAGAGCTGCACAGTAGCGGCCACTTGAACGGTATCTGTCGTACTCACCCGTTTAAAAAATGTGGCAGCTCCGTGTTTTGTGGGAAAATAGCCAGCGGTAAATACGATACCCAATAAAGTTATTTTCAGGAGAGACGAGCCGTCTTGTGCGGCTTCCGATGCGGGTACCATTAGTTTCTGAGATTTGCCCGGAAGGTATCAAGTAAGTTTCGTTCTTTAAACAATCCGTTGTTAAACAATTATGAAATCAGTGGGCGTTTTCTCCATCGCAGAAATTTTCTGGAATATCCTTTCTGCCATTACCTTTGCCGCATGGAACAATTGGTACAAAAAGTAGAAGAGCTGAAGCAAATTGTGCAGGAATCAGCAGCAAAGTCTAAGGATGAAGTGGAAGCTTTTCGCATAAAATTCCTTGGCAGCAAAGGATTGCTCAAAGGCATCATGGGAGAAATGAGAAACGTAGCGGCAGAGCAAAAAAAGGAAGCTGGCCAGTTACTGAATGATCTTAAACTTTTTGTAGAAGCAAAATACAATGCACTGCTGCAGCAGGATGAAAGCCAGGAAGCCGCCACTGTTTCGGGGCTTGACCTTAGCCTGCCCGGCTCTGCGCAAGAAATTGGTGCCAGGCATCCTATTAGTATTATTCAGAATAAAATCATTTCCATATTTAACCGGTTGGGCTTTTCTGTGGCTGAGGGCCCCGAGATAGAAGATGACTGGCATAATTTCTCCGCCCTTAATTTGCCCGAGGATCATCCTGCCCGGGATATGCAGGATACCTTTTATATTTTAAAAAATCCTGACTGGCTGTTGCGAACACATACGAGCAGTGTTCAAATCCGGGAAATGGAAAACGGCAAATTGCCGCTGCGTATCATCTGTCCCGGCCGTGTGTATCGTAATGAAACCATCAGCGCAAGAGCGCATTGTTTTTTTAACCAGGTAGAAGGATTATATATAGCAGAAAATGTTTCTTTTGCCGACTTAAAGCAAACCCTCTACTTTTTTGTAAAAGAAATGTTTGGCAATGATGTAAAAGTTCGTTTCCGGCCATCCTATTTTCCTTTTACAGAGCCAAGCGCAGAGATGGACATCAGTTGTCTCATCTGTGGAGGGAAAGGTTGCAATGTGTGTAAGAAAACCGGTTGGGTAGAAATATTGGGTTGTGGAATGGTACACCCCAAAGTGCTCGAAAACTGTGGAATTGACAGTAATAAATACACAGGTTTCGCCTTTGGCATGGGTATCGAAAGAATTACAATGCTCAGTTACCAGATTAAAGACCTACGCCTCTTTAGTGAGAATGATGTACGCTTCCTGCGCCAGTTCACGGCAGTGAGCTCCTAAGGATATATAAGTATTAGGTTTTCATGACCATAACAATTTTCAATGGGATGTTTGGCATTAAAATTGAAAATCTTGGGTTAAACCTTAATACAACATCATGCGCCTCAGAAACTTAATTTCACTCTCGCTCATTGCAGCTTTGCTGCTTTCTGCGTGCTCCACTTCTAAAGAAGCCCGCACTTACCGCAACCTTATTAATGGCCACTGGCAACTACAAACAGTAGTATCAGAAGGAATAAAAGGCCAGGTAAAAACAGAACTTCTTAACGAAGCCGATCTAAGTTGCTTTGTAGGCAGTAGCTGGGTGTTCAACCAGAACAACAGTTTGGGTAGTTATACCATCAATAAAAATGCGGGAGAATGTGCCGGGATAACCAGGAATATTCGCTGGTCTATTTACGAGGCAGCTAATGAGCCTAAACTTTTCCAGTTTAAAAAATTAGACAGTAAGTACAAAGAAGTGGATGAAGGCAGTGTAGGGTATCGCTTTACCATCCTTGAGTTAGACAAGACCACGATGCAACTGCGCAACGATGTGAGTTTTGAAGGAAAATCAGTTTCATTTATATACAATTTTGTAAGACTATAAGAATCCATTTAAAATTATGATGATGAAAAAAATGTTCACAAAGCAAATCTTTTTATTCTCTGCAGTAGCCATGCTGGCAGCAGGTTGTGAAAGTACAAGACAAATGAGTAAGCAGGATAAGGGTGTGGCTGCAGGTGCTGCAGGTGGCGCAGTAATTGGTGGTATCATTGGAAACAATGTGGGCAAGAAAGGGAATACTGCACTTGGTGCAATTATAGGTGCGGCCGTGGGTGGTGTAGCAGGTGGTATCATCGGGCACAATATGGATAAGCAGGCAGAAAAGATTAAAACAGAAGTACCTGGTGCAAAGGTGGAGAGAGTGGGCGAGGGTATCAGGGTTACATTTGATGAGGCAAATCCTGATGGAAGCAAAGCAGGTGTTTATTTTGCAACAAACAAATATGATATTACCGATAATGCAAGTCTCGCACTAAAGAAACTGATTGGTATTTTTAATGAATATCCTGAAACAAATCTCCTGGTAGAAGGTCATACTGATGATGTAGGTAAAGATGCATACAATATGGGTTTGTCTCAGCGCAGGGCAGAAGCCGTAGCAAGTTACTTGCAAAACAATGGTCTGCCTGCATCACGGATAATTACCAAATGGTACGGTGAAGAACAGCCGATTGTAGATAATACAGATGCAGCAAGCCGTGCACTTAATCGCCGGGTTGAATTTGTGATCACCGCAAATGAAAAAATGAAAGCCGAAGCTAAAGCAGAAGCAGAAGCTCAGCAATAAATATATTTTAAGCACAGTACTGCCTTGCGAATCTTTTTTACAAAAAGAAAAGAGATTTCGCAAGGCAGTTTCTATTTTTGGGTATGATCAAAACAATCTGCGTGGCGGGAGCAGGCACCATGGGTAGCGGTATAGCGCTCGCTTGCGCTATGGCCAATTTCCGGGTAATACTCTTTGATGTAAATGCAGAGATGCTCTTAAAGGCCGGGGCCGAAGTGCATAAGAACCTTAGTTATTTATTGAATAAGGAAAAGATAACTATACAAAATTTTGAACAGGTCTCTCAAAGTATCCGTTATGTAAATGAGGTGCAGCAGTGCAAGGCAGATCTGGTGATTGAAGCTATTGTAGAAAAGATAGAAGTGAAGCAGGAATTGCTGAGTGCGCTTGCACAGATCAATTCGCCCGCCTGCATCCTGGCAAGCAATACTTCATCACTGTCCATTTCTGTTTTGCAGGAAAAAATAGCAGATCCGCAGAGAGTGGCAGGCTTACATTTTTTTAATCCTGCGCAGGTAATGAAGCTTGTGGAAGTTGTTGAGGGTAATGAAACCAGCAAAGAAGTCATACAACAACTCCTGGATTTTTGCCGGCAGATCAACAAGGTGCCGGTGCACTGTAAAGATGCTCCTGGTTTTATTGTAAATCGTGTAGCAAGACATTTTTACCTGCGCAGCTTGCAGCTCGCAGAAAATGGTGCAGCTACACCAGGAGATATTGACGCAGCTATGGAAGCTGCTGGTTTTAAAATGGGCCCATTCAAATTGATGGATCTCATCGGCATGGATATCAACTATGCAGTGAGTGAGTCTTTATACCAGGCATTTCATGGAGCAGAAAGATTTACACCTTCTGTATTGCAAAAGCAGAAATTGCTGCTGGGCGAACTTGGCCGGAAAACCGGTAAAGGGTTTTACGACTATTCTTCTACATCAACTACACAATCATGATTTTCATTACCGGTGCAGCAGGGCTGCTTGGCAGCGTGCTCTTAGAAGAATTGCTGAGCAAAGGAGAAAAGCTGCGTGCTATTTATCATACACGACCCATTGCACTTCATCATCCCAATCTTGAAGTATTACAATGCGATCTGCTTGATGTAGTAAGGCTGGAGGAAGTTTTAGACGGTGTAACGCATGTTTATCATTGTGCAGGATTGGTTTCTTTTTCTAAAAGGGATTATGCAAAATTATTTACCATTAATGTAGAGGCTACGGCAAACCTGGTAAATGCAGCAATTGCTGCAGGTGTGCAAAAATTTGTACATGTAAGTTCTGTGGCTGCCCTCGGCCGCATACGTGAGCAAGCACCCATTACAGAAAAAATGAACTGGACACCTGCTACAAGTAACAGCCGATATGGAGAAACAAAGTTCCTGGGAGAAATGGAAGTATGGCGTGGCGTAGCAGAAGGCCTCAAAGCCGTAATTGTAAATCCCACGATTATTCTTGGTGCGGGCGATTGGGACGAGGGTTCTACTGCAGTTTTCAAATCGGTATACCAGGAGTTTCCCTGGTACACACCTGGCACCACAGGTTTTGTGGGTGTGCATGATGTGGCCCGTGCAATGATTATGCTCATGCATTCTGAAATAAGCAGCGAACGTTTTATCATCAGTGCACACAATACTTCTTACCAGGAACTGTTTAATAGTATTGCTGATGCATTTCACAAGAAAAGACCCTATAAACAACCAACCCGCTGGCAGGCAAAATTGATCACCCTGCTTGAAGCCATGAAAAGTAAGTTTACAGGTAAGGAGCCTTTACTCACCAAAGAAACTGCAGCTACTGCATTTGCTAAAGTAACTTTTGATAACAGCAAGTTGCTTAAGGCACTGCCCGGTTTTGAATATGAGCCCTTGGATAAAACGATAAAAGATACTTGTGCTGCGTTGCAACAAAAACTTAACAGCATCTAACGTATTTTCGAAAAATCAAATTGCTCAATAGAACCACCATATCCATGAAAAAAATATTTGCCTTCGTTAGCTTCTTGCTCTGCTTTGCCCAGGGTTTCGCCCAGTCTTCTTTCGTCATCTCAGGAAAAGTAATCAGCACAGAAACCAATCAACCATTGCAGGGTGCTTCTGTATTTGCGCAAAATACGACCCTTGGTACAGCCACGGATGAAGCAGGTAATTTCCGTTTAAGTCTCCCCGAAGGTGGGTATAGCTTAGTCATCACTTTCTCCGGATATCAAACAGAAACTGTACGCATCAGTAATACAGATGTAAATAATCGAAGTCTTAGTGTTTCATTAAGCCCCCGCCAGAAGCAAATGGAGGAAGTGTCTGTAGTGGCTACCTCCGAAGTAAAAGATGGATGGGTGAAATATGGTACTTTTTTCTTGCAGGAATTTATTGGTAAAACCGCCAATGGTACCCAGGCAAAAATCCTGAATCCGGAGGTGCTTAAGTTTTATTTCTCCAAGAAGAGAAACAGGCTGAAGGTACTGGCAAGCCAGGCATTAGAAATTGAGAACCCGGCTCTCGGTTATCATATTCATTATGCGCTCGATTCTTTTGTGCATGAGTACAGTTCAGAAGTAAGTTTATATACCGGCTATCCGCTCTTTGAAGAAATGACAGCGGGTAGCAATGAACAATTTCTTGGCTGGATGCAAGCCAGGAAGGAAACATACATGGGTTCTATTCTTCACTTTATGCGCAGCCTCTATAATAAAACATTAAAAACAGAGGGGTTTGAAGTGCAGTTAATTGCACAACATGATGAGCGGGATACTGCCATTGCTTTAAAAGACGCATACACTGCATTGCATTTTTTTAAAGATGATAGCACAGAGATCGCAGAGGTGCAGCCCAATCAATTGAGGGTTGCTGTGATATACCTCAAAGCAAAACCTGCAGAGGCGTACCTCCAAAGCAATCCTGGTGAGCCAGGCGATTTTCAATTCTCCCTGCTTACTTTTTTACCCGGGGAATCATTGGGTATAGAAAAGAATGGATACTACTTTGAGCAGAATGATATAGCCGTAAGTGCTTATTGGGGTTGGGAGCGGCTGGCAGATCAGTTGCCTTATAACTATTCGCCCCAGAGCGAATAAAAATTTATTCCTCTTTCATTACTTTTTTCCAGAGTTCAGGAATGCGTTTGATCCATACAAGCTCACGGCGTTTTACGCCTGCTTCTCCCGTAGGTGTGCCCCAGTAAATTTTGTTGCCGGCTAAATCTGAAGGAACGCCAGACTGTGCAAGAACCACTGCATTCTCCCCGATGGTAAGTGTTTTGTTTACGCCTACCTGCCCCCAGAGGGTTACACCATCTTTAATATCAACCACGCCGGCAATAGCCACTTGCGCAGCAATGAGGCCATTCTTGCCAATGATACTGTCGTGGCCTATATGCACCTGGTTATCTAACTTGGTTCCGGCACCAAGAATAGTATCATGGCTCACGCCACGGTCTATGGTACAGGCAGCGCCTATCTCCACTTCGTCTTCAATAATTACACGGCCGCAACTTGGCATGCGTTTGTACCACAAAGCACGATTACGTTTTCCATTATAATAAAAAGCATCGCTGCCTATTACCGTGCCGGCTTGAATGACCACATCATTTCCAATGATGCAATGATCAAGAATGGTTACATGCGGATGAATGATGCAGTTGTTTCCAATGCGTACATGATGGCCAATAAAAGCGGAAGGATATATCACCGTGTTTTCACCAATGATGGCAGATGAACTTAACATTCCGGTAGCTGCTTCATAAGGCCGAAAGTGATTTACAATTTTGCAATAGGCCTCAAAAGGCTCGTCCGTAATGAGCAATGCTTTTCCTTCCGGCACTGCTGTTTCTTTATTGATGATAATGAAATCTGCATCACTGTTAATGCACTTATCATAATACTTCGGATGATCTACAAACACGAGATCACCTTTTTCTACCCGGTGTATTTCATTTATGCCGGTGGCAAAGCCATTGCGGTTGCCCACCACTTTAGCGTTCAAAAATTCGCTGAGCCATTCTATAGAAACCGGGGAAGGAAATTGCATATGAATTGTTTTGCCAAAGTTAATGTGCTTTTTGCGATTTGATTTTTCAGCGCCAGGAGAAAAAACTAGCCGGGAGGTTACAGTCACTGAAAAATTTTTTCTTGCGGTTAAATCTAAAACCGTGTCTAAAAAGCGTTCACCGGTTTACAAATTTCATTTCATGCACGAGGTGGGCTTTGGCTGTAATGCACTGAATTCAATGATTGCAGCGTGTTTACTTTTTTTTATTTCTGATTCTGATTTTTAAAATGCGAAGTATTGCTTCTTATTATGGGGTTTTCTTGCTTCCCTTTTCCACAGCAATAAATAAAATGTGCATAAAATAGTTGCAAAATTTTTTTTGGTTAGCGATTTTTCTTTTTAATATTGTGTAAGGAAATTTATTTCCGGTACTTACTAACCCATATACATATTAAAGCTCAGCGATTTTTGCTGAGCTTTTTTCATGCCCGGTGCCAGCATTTCAAAACCATTTGTAGTAATCATAGCTGCTATTTCAGTTCCCTGTTTTGCTTTAAGACATAAGCTGCAGAAAGAACTATCTTGCATATAAACTTATTAACGGATGATTAAATCAATGACGGGGTTTGGGAGGGCAGAACAAACCGTAGGTGAGAAAACCTTTATGGTAGAATTGAAAGCGCTTAATGGTAAGCAGTTTGAATTGCAATTAAAACTTCCTCCTTTGCTCAGGCCATACGAATTTGAAATACGGAATATGCTGCAGGCCGATTTGTATAGAGGTTCAGTTGATTGTTACATTAACATTAAACAAAACGGTACGGCAAAACCAGTGGCCATCAATACAGATTTGATCAGGGCATATTACCGGCAGTTAGAATCGCTTGCAGATGAGTTAAAGATTGATACCAATGCTGTACTCAGTTCTTTGCTTCGCTTGCCGGAAGTGGTTACGCCTGCAATGGATGTTTTAAGTGAAACTGATTTTAAAGATTTTACACAGGTACTGCAAGCTGCGCTAAAAGAGTTGAATGGCCACCGCCAGGAAGAAGGTGCCTCTATAGAAAAAGATTTGCTCAGCCGCATTGAAAATATCAAAGCACAGGAAGAAGAGATTTTAAAACTTGAACCGGTGCGTATGGTAAAAATCAAAGAAGAAATTCATCAACTCCTGGCCGAGCATGTGGGTAAAGAAAATATTGATGGAAATCGCCTGGAGCAGGAATTAATCTTTTACATGGAGAAGATAGATATTCATGAAGAACAAATTCGCCTTCGCCAGCATTGTGATTATTTTAAAGAAATTATGGAAGGCCCGGAACAAGGCAAGGGTAAAAAACTTTCCTTCCTGCTGCAGGAAATAGGAAGAGAAATAAATACTACCGGAAGCAAGGCTTATGATGCCGGCATTCAAAAATGCGTGGTACAAATGAAAGACGAACTGGAAAAAGCAAAAGAACAGGTACTGAATGTGCTGTAATTTTATCTTTACAAAAAACAGCGGTTTAAAAAGTGGCTAAGAAAAATTTTCTCCTCTCCATGGGTTTCTTTGGAATAATAGCTTTGGTACAACTAAGCAGTTGCCGCCAGGTAGACTTGTATGAAAACAACAAGCGGATACCGGGCATGGAATGGCATCAAAGTTTTGCTGCAGAAGGCAGTTTTGAAATTACAGATACATTAGCCAGCTACAGCCTGGGCATAGTGCTAAGACACACCGATGCTTATGCTTATAATAATATATGGCTGAATGTAGGCTTGCAGGCTCCGGACGATACCATGAAATTTCAAAAAGTTGATTTGAGGCTGGGCAATGATGCGCAAGGCTGGGAAGGTATAGGCATGAACGATATCTGGGAACTGCGCAAGCCATTGAATGCAACGCCGCAGCGCTTCATCAAAGCAGGTACTTATCAATTTAAAATTTTCCAGGTAATGAGAGATGAGCCCCTTAGAAATGTGATGAGCGCAGGACTTAGAGTAGAAAAGGCCAGGTAGAGAACCCTTATTTTTAACATTCAACATATCAGAAAAGGCCTTTGCTTGCGTTATTGAACTATTAATTAATTTGCAGTTCGCAAAATATGCTCACTCTGAAAAATATGCAATCCGTGATGAAAAAACTGTTCAGTATGGTCTTCTTGTTGGTAATGTGCCAGCAGCTTTTCGCCCAAAGCGACGAATATGTTCAGGAAGGCGAGGTTGGTATTACCCTGGGTGCTGCACATTATTTTGGAGATTTGAATACAAGAGCACAGATTAACAGACCCAAGCCAGCCCTGGGAATATTTTTTCGCAAGCAATTTGGCAATTATGTAGGCCTGCGCATTGCCGGGCATTATGCACAGCTCGGCTATAGTGATGTATATAGTAAGAGTGATTACCAGCAGCGGAGAAATCTAAGCTTCAATACTAATATATGGGAAATAGCTGCCATGGGTGATTTCAATTTCTTTAAATTCCTGCCCAATAATCCAAATTATATTTTCACGCCCTATATCACCCTCGGTGTGGGTGTCTTTACTTATGATCCGTATGCTTACCTGCAAAATGAAAAGTTTTACTTGCGGCCTCTTGGTACCGAAGGCCAGTTAATTGGTTACCAGGGAAGAAAGCAATACGGTACCATGGCGGTTTGTGTGCCCTTTGGCGCCGGCTTGAAATATAATGTGTCAGAAAATATCAATGTGTCTTTTGAGATAAGTCATCGCTACACTTTCACAGACTATATTGATGATGTAAGCACAACTTATGTGGGCATCGATAAGTTTTCTAACAGTGGCCAGGGCATTGCAGCAAGGCTGTTACAAGACAGGAGTTATGAAACGGATCCCAATAATATTATCGGTATGGAAGGTCGTCAGCGGGGTCTCGCCAAGCAAAAAGACCAGTACCTCATTGCCGAAATTGGTATATCGTTTAACCTGAGTTCGTACCGCTGCCCCACCAGCAAGTAGATAAATGGTGCCTCAGCATAATATTTTCACTCCTACTTTTCTTTACTTCCAGTTTATACCGAACCGGTATTTCCCGCATTTTTTGTTAGTTTTGCGCCCGATTCCGGCAAGGCCGAAATCGCTATGGCACAGCTAGTATGAGTTTAAAAGATCAAATCGATATTCAAAAATTACCCAGGCACATCGCTATCATCATGGATGGTAATGGGAGATGGGCGGAAGAAAAAGGAGAAAACCGCCTGTTTGGTCATTTGCATGGGGTAGAGAGCGTGCGCAATATTGTAGAAGGTGCCGCAGAACTGGGCATCGAATACCTTACGCTTTACGCCTTTAGTACAGAAAACTGGAACCGCCCGGAGCAGGAAGTAAGCGGCCTGATGGAAATTCTCATCGATACTATTCGTAGAGAAGTACCCACGCTAAACAAGAACAATATCATGCTGCACGTAATTGGCGACATGAATATGCTGCCAGATAATGCTGCTAAAGAATTGCAGGAAGCCTTGCATGAAACAGCTCAAAATACAGGGATGCATCTTGTAATGGCCCTGAGTTATAGCAGCCGCTGGGAACTTGTAAACGCCGTAAAGAATATAGCAACGGATGTACAGAGCGGAAAACTGGAGCCGGCGCTCATTACACAGGATACCTTGCAGCACTATCTCTCTACAAGTGAATTTCCCGATCCGGAACTGATGATTCGCACAAGTGGCGAATACCGGATCAGTAATTTCCTGCTTTACCAGCTCGCCTATGCCGAGTTGTATTTTACCAATACCCGCTGGCCCGACTTCCGCAAGGAGAATCTTTATGAAGCCATTCTTGATTATCAACACCGGCAAAGAAGATTTGGAAAAACGGGCGAACAAATACTCAACCAGGAATCTTCAAAAACCCAGTGAAATGTACATCCCGCCTGCTTTTAAGCAAGATGATTTAGGATGAGGTTAACAATTACTTATCATGAATGGCCTTAATTTGCCCCCACGTAAAAAATACTTGATGCAACGCATTTACCAGAACTTTCTCTTTGTTTCTCTCGCCCTTTTCTTTTCTCTACCACTTGCCGCACAAAATGAAACCGATACTGTTCCCACGGTGTCTGTAGATCCTGCTTTACAGGAAATTTTTGCAAAATCACCCAGGGAGTATACCATCGCAGGTATTACTGTTACCGGTTCAAAGTCTTTTGATCAGAATTTAATTGTTTCTATTTCGGGCCTGGCTGTGGGCGATAAAGTGATTATTCCAGGTACTGATGTTTTTGGTAAAGCCATTGCGAAACTCTGGAAACAAAGCCTGGTGAGTAATGTGGAAATTAATATTACCCGCCTTGTTGGAACCGACATCTTTATAGACATGAAGGTGACCGAGCGGCCTCGTTTGCTCGACTTTAAATTTATAGGCGTGGGCAAAGGAGAACGAGACGACCTGGCTACAAAAACCGGCCTGGCAAAAGATAGGGTACTCACAGAAAATATGAAACTAAGTGCTNNGCTGTAGAAGCGATCCATAAATTCTACGCAGAAAAAGGTTTTCGTAACGTTCAAATTGAAGTGAAAGAAACAGCAGTGCCGGGCACAGCAAATGCGCTGAACCTTGCATTCTATATTACAAAGGGCAGAAAAGTGCGGGTGAATTCTATCAACTTTACAGACAATGAAGAAATAGAAGATCAGAAACTTAAAAAACAAATGAAGGGCACCAAGGAAATGAGCAAGATTACGCTCTTTCCAGAAAAGGTGGAGAGTCCTTATGGAGATACAAGCACTTCCCAGAGCTTTAAAGATTACCTGAAAGATGTGGGCTATTTGTCGCCCACTAAAACAAGAGACTTTATTGATCCGTACTTCCGTTTCAAGTTATTCAGCTCTGCCAAGTTTAATGAAAAGAAATACATAGAAGATAAAGAGAAAATACTCAATTACTACAATTCCCGGGGTTATAGAGATGCTATGATTGTGGCAGACACACAGTTCAACAGTGTGAATAGCAGTGATCTTAATATTGATATTAAAGTAAAAGAAGGAAAGCGATACTATTTTGGAGATATAGAATGGAAAGGCAACACTAAATACTCTGATTCTATCCTTAATTTATTGTTAGGTATTAAAAAGGGCGATATCTATAATATAGAAATGCTGAACAAGCGCCTGGGCAAGCAAATGAGCACCGAAGGTGGTGATATTGGAAGCCTTTATATGGATGATGGTTATCTCTATTTTAGGGTTGATCCTATTGAGACGTCAGTGTACAATGATACCATTGATTATGAAATCCGGATGACGGAAGGCCCGCAATTTATTTATGGTAATATCACCGTTTCTGGTAATGACAAAACAAAGGATTATGTAATCCTCCGAGAATTGCGCACCATTCCAGGTGAGCGTTTCAGCCGGGAGAATATTATACGCACACAGCGGGAATTGGCGCAGCTTGGCTTCATCAATCCTGAAACCATTAATCCGCAGGTAACGCC
>DGQO01000089.1:0-9904 GCA_002400445.1 Chitinophagaceae bacterium UBA4412 | reverse complement strand
ACAGGCTTGTATTGCAAGGCATGTGGCGATACATCTTATGTAAAGACGGTAGGCTTCGGTATTTCCCTGGGTAAGCAATTGAAATGGCCTGATGACTTTTTCAATCTGATTTATTCTTTAAATGTGCAGCAGTACAAGCTGAAGAATTACGATCGCATTTTTGCCGGACTTACGGATGGTAACTCTACCAACATCAGTCTACGCCTCACTTTACTCAGAAACAGTGCAGGTCCCAATCCAATCTTTCCTACCAGTGGATCAAACTTTATGCTTAGTGGCCAGTTTACCTTGCCTTATAGCACACTCGGTATTACGAAAGTAGGAGAGAATCCATACAAGCTACCAGAGTTTCACAAATGGCGCTTTAATGCAGAGTGGTATGTGCCTATCGGCCGGCCAAGAGGAGAAGAGAAGAACAAACAGTTTATCCTGAAAGCCGCAGCCAAGTATGGATTTATAGGCAAGTATAATTCCAAGTTGGAAATCTCTCCTTTTGAAAGATTCCAGGTAGGTGATGCGGGCTTGAGCAATACACAGGCTTTGCTGGGTTACGATATTATCGCACACAGGGGATATCCGGTGTACAACAACTCTGATCCTAAAGTAAATCCGGATGGCATTACACCAACGAAGTACTTCACCATCTTTAATAAGTACACCGTGGAAATGCGCTATCCGTTTAGTACGGCTGCCAGTAGCACCATCTATGGTCTAGCATTTTTTGAAGCAGCCAATGGCTGGTACGATTTCAAAGATTACAATCCATTTAAATTGCGCAGGTCTGTGGGTGTAGGTATGCGGTTCTACCTGCCTATGTTTGGTTTGCTGGGCTTTGATTATGGTATTGGGTTAGATAGGTATAATCAAAATACAGGATTAAAAGGTGCAGCTAAATTTACCTTTATGTTAGGGCAGGAACCAGAATAATGCGCCTATATTAGCAGATATAAAAGACACACCATTATGAAATCATTTTTAATTATTACCATGTTTGCATTCTCTGCATTTGCAGGAAATGCGCAGCGATATGCTGTTATCGATTCTAAGTATATCCTGGAAAAAATTCCCGAGTATAAAACCGCACAATCCAAGCTTGACGATTTTAGCCAACTATGGCAGCAGGAGCTTGATCAGAAGCAGACTGCGGTTACAAAGATGTACCAGGATTATGATGCAGAACAAGTTATGCTCTCTGATGCCCTGAAGAAGAAAAGAGAAGATGAACTGTATAATAAAGAGAAAGAACTGAGAGACTTGCAGCGCAGGCGTTTTGGTTTTGAAGGCGATTTGTTTAAAAAACGCCAGGAATTGATTAAGCCCATNNTTTATCCTCGATAAAAGTGAAGGAATTACCGTTATATTTGCCGACCCAAAATTGGATAAGAGCGAAGATGTGCTCAAAAACATGGGTGTTAAATAAAACGTAATCGTGCATAAGAGTGCAGCATTTTGTGTGAAAAATCACCCTTATTGCCATCATAAGATCTAAAAAAATAAACCAGTAAAACAACAAAAAGAGATGAAAAAATTGATCGTTGCAGGTGTATTGGCTATGGGTTTCCTTAGCAGTTCTGCTCAAAACAAGATTGGCTATATCAGCACAGACGAGTTGATTTCAGTTATGCCGGAAGCCGAAAAAGCGGATGCCCAGTTGAAAGAGTACCAAACAGCACTTGCAGAGCAGGGACAGGACCACATGAAAAACCTGAGTGCAAAAGATTCTGCATTTGTAAAAGACTCATTGAAGCTTACGCCCAGTATGCGTGATATCAAAAGAAAGGAACTGATAGAACTTTATCAGAAAGTACAAAACTTCCAGAACGAAGCACAGGAAATGTACCAGGCCGAAGCACAGCGTAAGATTGCACCTATCCGTGACAAAGCCATGGCTGCCATCAAAGATGTAGCTAAAGAAAATGGGTACAGTTATGTGCTTGATGTAAATGCGGTAATTGTGGCGCCACCCGGCGACGATCTCCTTCCATTGGTGAAGAAAAAATTAAATATTAAAGATGCACCGGCTGCTGCTCCTGTAAAGCGATAAGCAAGCCTGTAAATATGCTAATGAAGCCTCTCTTTTTAGGGAGGCTTTGTTGTATTTAGTAAGAAAGGAAAACGCTCTCAAAGCAGCGATACAAGGTTCCTGTTATTTATTTACCAGGGAGCAGCAAACCGATTGAAGATTTTTAGTGGAGTTTTTCCAANNCTTTTTATGATAAGTGAATAAAAGTTTTGAATAAAAATGCAGCAAGCAATCCACCTACAATAGGACCAACAACCGGAATCCAACTGTAAGCCCAATCACTTTTTCCTTTGCCTTTAATGGGCAGGAGGGCATGAACAATACGGGGTCCTAAATCTCTTGCCGGGTTGATGGCATAACCTGTAGAGCCGCCCAGGGATAGCCCGATGCCTAATACCAAAAGTGCCACAGGTAAAGCATCCAGGGTGCCTAAAGAGTTGGATGGCTTTGCGATAAACAATACCCCTAAAATCAACATAAAAGTTCCTATGATTTCAGTAAGGAGATTATGAAAATTATTTCGAATGGCAGGTATGGTGCAAAATGTTGCTAACTGCAGGGTAGCATTATTTGTCTCGTCAAAATGCTGACGATAACTTAGCCATACAATTGCTGCCCCTATCATGGCTCCGGAAAATTGCCCGGCAATATAAACCGGCACTTCGCCCCAGGGAAATCCATTAAATGCGGCCAGGGCAAGCGTTACCGCAGGATTGATATGTGCTCCGCTCCCATGTGAAGCTACATAAACGCCTACAAATACAGCAATAGCCCATCCAAAAGTGATTACAATCCATCCACTATTATTGCCTTTTGTTTTTGCCAATACAACATTAGCCACTACGCCGTCTCCTAATACAATCAGGAACATGGTACCAAGTAATTCTGCCAGGAAGGGATGCATAAACGATCGTTTTATTTTATGAAGCAATTAAATAACCTTGAGCCAGTGCTGTAAATTTTTTGAGTTGTTCCTGTTTCCATTGCACAGCCTGACCGCATAGTGTGGCGAGCATATCTGCTACAACAGGCGCTGCCTCCATAGCTGCCCTTGCATCCAGGAAAAGCAAACGGGTACGCCTTGCCAGGACATCTTCTACCGTACGTGCCATTTCATGTTGAACAAACCATTTAACTTCTGCTTTGCTGTATGGATACAGAGGATGGATTTTTTCACGCAGCGAAGCATCATTATCCATTAGATTTTCTATGGCAAGTGCATCGGTGCCATACACAGATAAGTGATCATTCCTTTTAATTTCCGTGCAGCCATGTATTTTTAAGTCTTTTGTTTTTACAGGTGAAAAGGGCAAGCCTGCGGTTTGTATCACTTTATCAATCGTATTTTCCGCCATGCTTCTATAGGTTGTCCATTTTCCGCCGGTTACATGCACCAGCCCCGATGGTAAAACTTTTATCACATGGTCTCTCGGCATTACGGCTGTTTTCTTTTTGTTTCCCACTTTGGCCAGCGGCCGAAGGCCGGCAAAAACACTTTTTACATCGCTGCTGCTGATATTTGATTTCGTATAGCGGTTGATATGGTTGATCACAAAATCAATTTCGGCTTGCAGTGGTTTCGGTTCTGTAGTGATGTTGTTTACAGGCGTATCGGTTGTTCCCACTAATAATTTATCNNAAATACCTTCTGCCATCTGCAGAAGTTCATCAGCAAAAACACCGGTGGCATTAATCACTATTTTAGCATGGATGTCAAATGTATTTCCACTGATTTCATCTGTTGCCTTTACACCCGTAATCTTATTTGCGTTTTTAATGAAGCCGGTAACCGCACAATAATTCATCACTACCGCACCTTGTTCAGTGGCCGTTTGGGCGAGGTTGATAGCAAGGCGGCTATCATCAAATTGTCCGTCAAAATATAAAATACCGCCAGCTAAATTTTCTGGGGACAAGTCTGGTAAATATTGTAAGGCTTCTTTTACAGAAAGCAATTTTGTTTTACCTAAACTTAGTTTGCCAGATAGAAATTCATAAACCCATAACCCCATTCCATAATACCATTTCTGCCAATACTTATAAGTGGGTACCACAAATGATAAAGTATGACAAACATGCGCTGCATTCTTCAAAAGTCTTCCTCGTTCTAATAACGCTTCTCTCACCAAATGAATATTACCCTGCGCCAGGTAACGCACACCACCATGCAATAATTTAGTTGCCCGGCTTGAAGTGCCTTTTGAAAAATCATATTTTTCAAGTAATAGCGTTTTATATCCCCTGCTTGCTGCATCCACGGCACAACCTAAGCCGGTAGCACCGCCGCCAATAATAATAATGTCAAAGGCTTTTGTCGCACTAAGTTTTTCTATCGCTTCGTTTCTTTTCATGGAGGAGATCATCCTTTTAAGCAATTGCCAATGCCGCAGTTACAGCTTTATGCCATCCATCAGTTAATGTTTTGCGATGTGCCTCGTCTATGGCAGAGGAGAATACCCTTTCCACCTGCCACTGTTCCTGCAACTCATCTATGCTTTTCCAAAAACCAACAGCCAGGCCAGCAAGATACGCAGCACCCAATGCAGTGGTTTCGGTTATGGTGGGTCTCACCACTTTTGTATTAAGCAAATCGCTCTGAAACTGCATCAGCAAATCATTCCTCGTAGCGCCACCATCTACCCTCAATTCTTTAATGCTGATATGGCTGTCTGCTTCCATTGCTTTTAAAACATCCATCGTTTGATATGCGATACTTGCAACAGCAGCCCTTGCTATATGTGCAGCCGTGCTGCCTCTTGTGAGTCCTGTGATGGTGCCCTTTGCATGTGGGTTCCAGTAAGGTGCTCCAAGGCCCGCAAATGCAGGTACCACATACACACCATCGGTTGATTCCACCTGTTTGGCCAGTGCTTCCACATCGGCCGAAGTTTTAATGATGCCCAACCCGTCCCGTAACCATTGCACTACTGCACCACCAATAAAAACACTTCCCTCCAGCGCATAGCTTGTTTTGCCGTTGATTTGCCAGGCCACAGTCGTCAACAAATTATTACTGGAGGCCATCATTTCTTCGCCGGTATTCATGAGCATAAAGCATCCTGTGCCGTACGTATTTTTTACCATACCGGGCTGTGTACATAACTGCCCAAAGAGCGCTGCCTGCTGATCGCCGGCAATACCGNNATCCCATTGTAAAGTACTGATATCACAGAGCATGGTTCGGCTGGCATTGCTCACATCGGTAGCATGCACGCTACCCTTCGTGAGTTTCCACAAAAGCCAGGTATCAATGGTGCCAAAACATAAATCACCATTTGCTGCGCTGTTCCTGGCCCCGGCTACATTATCCAATATCCATTTTATTTTTGTGCCGCTGAAGTAAGCATCCGTAACCAGCCCTGTTTTTTGTTGTATGATTTTATCCAATCCTTTTTCCATTAATTCATCACAAAACAAAGCCGTTCTTCTGTCCTGCCACACAATGGCATTGTACACGGGTTTCCCGGTATGCCTGTTCCATACCACTGTAGTTTCCCGTTGGTTGGTAATGCCAATAGCCGCAATTTCATTTGCTGCAATATTTGCGGTGGCCACAACTTCCTTCATGGTAGCTAACTGGGTTTCCCAGATTTCATTGGGGTCATGTTCCACCCAGCCCGGCTGCGGAAATAGTTGGGTAAATTCTTTTTGAGCAATAGCGATGATATTACCGTTCTTATCAAACAAAACCGAACGGCTACTGGTAGTGCCCTGGTCAATGGCTAAAATGTATTTCGGCATGATGAGAAGCTGGTTTTGAAATGAAGAGATTTTTATTAGGGGTTAAAAAATCTATCGCCTTATCACGGGCACTGAAAATAATTATTAAGGTAGTCTTTTGCAATTCAAAAAAAATACAACCGCGGGCTACAGCATTTACATTAATAGGTTCTTCCAATGGTATCACATGCAGCTTTGATCAAAGACAAATCATTATTTGCATCTTGTCCCATTTCCCAAAACATCATTCCGCCGGCAAATGCTTTTGCATAAGCTGCTTTTTTCTTTACTGTGGGGATGCCGTTATAGTAAATTTTATAGGAAGGGAAGCCGGTGCTTGTCACCATTGCAGAATCTGAAAGAGGGTTTCCTCCTTGTTCCAAAATTGTTTTATAAGCCAGTGTTGTACCCGTCTGTGTCATGCCGGAAGGTCTTCCAAAACTTGGGATACCCACAACAAGTTTTTGTTGGGGTAGGCCACGACTGCTCCAATAATTATAGGATGCCGTTACGATGGAGAAAGGGCTGTGTTGCTGGTAAAGTCTTGATGGATCAGTTGTAAAATCATCGTACATCATTACGTTCCAAAAATCAGCATAAGCAAATACCTCATTCTTAATACCGTCTCTCACACTGCCTGCATAAATGCCGGGGGTGATGGCCGCAGATAGATAATATTTTCCATCCCGGTGAAGGGAATCGGAAAGTTCTTTCATCAGTAAAGAATAGGTTTCGGCCGTACCATCTGTCGTTCGTGGATATTCCCAATCCAGGTCNNAAAGAAGATTCGCCAGCTACAGATAAAAACATTTTTGCCCCATTGGCTTTTGCTTTTTTGTACACCGAATCCATTCTTGCCGTATTGCTAATAGTAACTGTAGACGTGGCCGTAATATTAGCGAATGCATAATTGATCACATTGCACATTCTAAACATCCGGTCCGGATATTCAGCAACTATTCTGTAAGATGGAAAATATCCTGCTACGATAAAGCCCAATGAAGGCGGCGGGGTTATGATGACGGGTGGCGTTGTGTTACCGGGGTCATCTTTTTTACAGGCACTCAATAAGCATGTTGCAGATACCAGGAAAGCTAAGCAGCGTTTTGAACTTTTTATTATCATAATAAAGTAAAACACTAATGTACAGGAAGAATGAAGATGTTTCAAACTAATTTAAAATAATCATCGTTCCGTGGATACGAAGCCACATGCCGTAGAGCAGGCATGAGCCTATTGAAAGATGAATTCCCCTTGCTGCAGAGGAAAAGAAGGTTGTTGTAGTAAGAATGGGAATTTTATCCGGCACCAATGATCGTGCGCCTGGCTTGATTGATTTAATAAAGCGTTCTTGCCTGCCGTTTTTTATTGCGGGTTAAATTTGTCCTTTATAATTCGGATCAAAATCTATCATCCATTCTATACCATATTTGTCTCTGAACATTCCGAAGTAAGACCCCCAGGGACTGTCACCAATGGGCATTTCTATTTGTCCTCCTTTAGAAAGCCCGTTAAATAATTTGTCGGCTTCCTCACGACTTGCGGCGCTGATGGAAATTTTAGATCGGTGTTCATTTTCATTTGTGCGACCCATGCTTTCGGGCACATCATTAGCCATTAAAACGTTTGGACCAATGGGCAAAGCAATGTGCATTATTTTATCGGCCTCTTTTTCCGCCACTGTAAATTCCGGGCCCGCCATGTCTTTGAAACGCATTACCCTGGCAAACTCACCGCCAAATACGGATCTGTAAAAATGGAATGCTTCTTCAGCGTTACCATTGTAGTTTAAATATGGATTAATAAGAGCCATACGGTATGTTTTAAGTTTTAAAAAATCTGTAGATGAGACTTTAACCAGCATTATGGTTATTCAACCGGTTGCTTTGTTGGCATTTTTGAAAGGTCCATATAGAAAATCTCCCAGGTATGCCCGTCAAAATCTTCGATCGTTCTCTGTTGCATAAAGCCGTAATCTTTCATTTCGGTGGGTTCTGTGCCGCCAGCATGTAGTCCATTTGTTACAATGCGGTTTATTTCATCTATGCTCCCGGTGGACAATGAAAACAGTCCTGCAATCTTTGATTTAGTATCTGCAATGGGTTTCGTTGTAAAGCTTGCAAACCTTTGCTGTGTAAGAAGCATTACAAAGATATGCTCACTCCAAACCATACATTTTGCAGTATCATCAGAAAATTGAGGATTAACCGTGAAGCCCAGGGCAGTGTAAAAGTCCAGAGATCTTTGGAGTTCCGTTACCGCTAAATTGATGAAGATTTGTTTGGACATTTTTTAATGATTTAAAATGTGTACGATTCTGCTAGGCGTCTGGAATATTTGGCTCTACTAAACGCTTTAATTTGTCTAAGGAATCCTGCCAACCTAAGTAACACATTTCCGTAGGTATCGCCTCAGGAATGCCTTCCTGGGTTGCAAAAAGTTCTGTACCACATAATACTTTTCGCAGTTCTATTTTTGTAATCATCTGGCCGGGTAAATTCGGATCGTCAAACTGATCTGTGTATTTTAATAATTCGTTGGGTATTATTTCTAAATACTCTCCGCCAAATGACTGGCTTGCACCCGTAGTGAAATTGGTAAACGACATTTTATAGTGACCCCCAACCTGGAAATCCATACGATGTACTTTGCCAACGAAACCGTAAGGTGGTAACCAGGATGCCATAGCATCCGCATCTCTAAATGCTTTATAAACTTTTTCAGGACTTGCGGAAAAAACCCTGTGCAGTGTAACTTTGTTAGAGGGCATATACTTAAATGTTTAGAAAGTTAAATTAAATATTTTTAGATTTAATTTTTTGGTTTTTTGGGTAAAACCATTTCTTCGGTAGAGGCTCATACAGGCTGAAACCATTGCCCGTTAAGGCTTAGGGCCGTTTTTGCCGCTTATCACAAATTTAATGGGCATGCCTGGGAGCTGAAGCTAAATGAGCCATTTACTGCGTTTCCTTTTTAAACCTGTAACACAATCCGGTAGCATTTTGATTCTGGAGATACGCATTCCTGGACGAAGAATTGTAAAATCTCTTCACTAAAAAGTGAGTAGTTAGAAAATAGTTCATCGGGGCTTATCCCGTTATTGATTTGCAGCAAACTATTTTGAGGAACCTATTTCCCTTTCCCTTTGTTTTTAAAATTGCGTTCATACATTTCAATCCAGTCATCTGCTGTGATTTTAGAAACCAACTCACCAATGAGTTGATATGGGATGTCTTCCAGCTTTTTGTAACGCAGGCAACTCTTACCCATATCCAGTTTTTTAGCAGATGCTTTGGCATGGGCTTCTGTAAACCACTGGAGGAGTTTTGCATCAGCATATATGCCCATGTGGTAGATGGCAATAAAATTTTTCTGCGAAGCAAAAGTAAGAAAGGGTAGCGGCAGTTTTGGATCACAATGATAACCTGCGGGGTATTTACTGTGTGGCACTACATACCCGGGCATGCCATAACTGATCCCTTCCTGGAAACCTTTTGGGATATTCTTTTTGATCACTTTTCGTAATTCGGCTATTGCTTTCTTCCGGTCTTCCGGAAGAGTTGCTATATACTCATCAACAGTTGTTGGTTTGGATGACATGCGTATTTTTTTGAAGTTTAAATTACAAAAAATAGTGCAGACTGAACAAGTATTGGATATCATTGGCGCAGGTCTCTGCACCTGATGACCCTTGTCACTGAACTGCCCATTGACGCTAGACATCATTGGCACTTGCCCCCAACTTGCTGAGCCTCTTTGCTTGATTTGGTGTTTGAATAAAATGCAGAATGGATTAGTGCTGAGAGTATTTCTTTGAGCATCCAGCGACGAGAACCTGCGCCAGGATAGTATGATGCCGCCTGCAATTTAAATAATTAACTTGTGCTACATTATCCTATAATACTTCCATGATAAATAATTTTAAACCTGCGATCCTTTTTCTGCTTTTGCTATTTTGCTGGCAACATTCAAATGCTCAATTTAATCCTGCCGACATTCCCGATCATTCATTTTTCCGGGGATATGTAAAGAGTATTTCCGGTGAGTCTATTGGATATCACTCATTCCATCCTTATGCCACGGATGCACTGCTCACCAGGGTTACAGATGGTAATAAAGCCATTGAATGGGAAACGGAAGCCATTCCAAATAACAATCCCA
>DGQO01000108.1 GCA_002400445.1 Chitinophagaceae bacterium UBA4412 | reverse complement strand
CCCCTGGGTGCTAATTTTCAGGAAGTGATTGCTGTGCTGCAATACCAGCCTGCACCTAAATGGTATGTGTACGCAAGAGGTATTTTTTACAAGCAGGGTCTAGACAGCAATAATGTAAATTTTGGCGGTAATATTTTCAGGGATTATACTACAAGATCAGCGGGAGATGGATTTAGAGTGGGTAGTGGTAACCCGGTAAAATGCTTCAATGGCGTATTGCAGGTGTCTTATGAACTAAAGGAGAATTTATTTTTTGACCTCAGTTTGCAGCAGCGGAATTTTGAGATGCAGGGTTCAGGCAATAACAATAATTCTACAATGTTCTCTGCAGGCGTGCGATTGAATATGTACAAGAGAAATTACGATTATTAAATAGAGGTGCTCTTCCGTGTATCCCGCAGATATGAGTATATCAAACTGCTGTAGTCTGCGGTAGATTTTTATTGATGGATTTTGGCATTTTCCTCAGGCTGGTTTGGTTATTTTCCCAGGTGATGGCGGTGCAAGTCAATCTTGTTTTGTGGTAATTATTTTACGCCAGCACCTTTAATAGAGGAGGTGTAAAAAAGCCTGCTTTCCTACTCAACGGTGAGTGAAAATGTGATGCTTCTTGCATTAATTTTATCAAGTACATTGGAGAACTTTAGGTCGGGATCCCGCAAGTGAACGTTGTTTAAACCCCAGCCCAGCTTAATTTCTGGTGTAAGCACAAATACCGGAAAATAGAAGTGAAAACCCATTCCAGCTTCGATGCCGTAATCGAATTTCTTCAGCTTCATTAATTTTTCAGAATTCTTGCCACCCTTGGTAGCCGCCATATCATATTCTATTTTTCCACCTGCCATCATGTACACTTTAAAGTTTGCAATGCGATCACTGCTAAATTTTAATTGAACAGGCAGCGCCAATGTAATGCCCTGAATTTTTCGGGTGCTTATCGTGTCTTCTCCAGCAGGGCGATCAGGATATTTAAGAGAATATAAAAAAGCTTTTTCTGTAAAAGTGAGGTTGAGTGGGTAGGTGCGCAGGTCAAAATGATCACTTATTCTTTTATTTACCAGCCAGGCCAGGTTAAGGCCCGTACTGTTTATACTCTCTACCACAAGCACACTATCGTATTGAAGAAAACGAGGGTGCTGCGTAAAATTATAGTGACTCCGGTTGATACCTACATTTATACCAAAGTGAAAACTCTTTTGATCATGATCAAGAGAATTCTGGTTCTCAAATAATTGAGCAAATGCGCCAAAGGGGAGGGCACAAAACGTAATAAATACAAGGATTACTTGTCTCCGCAATAGATACTGCATATTCCTAAACTCAGGGGTTTAAATTCACTGTTGATGTAGCCGGTTTGTTTCATGATCTGCAAGAAATCCTTGCCTTCAGGAAACTTCCGTATAGATTCGTCGAGATATGAATAGGCGGTTGCGTTTTTTGAAACAAATTTGCCCACACGAGGCGTTACCGTTTTCATGTAAAGGTTATAAAAAAATTTTACAAAGGGTGCTTTTGGTTTGCTAAACTCCAGTACCACGAGCCTGCCGCCAGGCCGGAGTACCCGGTAAATTTCTGCCAGGCCTTTTTGAAGATCCTGGAAATTGCGCACGCCAAAGGCTACGGTTACTGCGTCAAACGTGGCGTCAGGAAAATTTATTGTTTCGCTGTCGCCGTTTAACAGTTCTATAGTATTGGAGAGGTTTAGTTTCTCCACCTTTTGCCTTGCCACGCTCAGCATGCCATCACTGATATCTACGCCTGTAATTTTTTGGGGTTGTAATCTTTTTGCCGCCATAATGGCCACATCACCTGTACCGGTAGCCATATCCAGCAGGTACTTTGGGCGAATGGTTTTTAATTTATCCAGCGCTTTTTTTCTCCAGCTTATGTCTAAGCCGGCGCTAAGGAAACGATTAAGAAAATCATAGCGAAAAGCAATATCGTCAAACATGCCCGCCACTTGTTCCTTCTTGGATTGTGTTGAACCCTTGTTTGGTACTACTGTATCATGTGCAAATTCTGTCATATAGGGGTGCAAAGATAAGTGAATGAAATGTGGCCAAATGCCAGCAGCCCTTTGCCTGATCTACTTTTAACCTTTTTATTTTGCGTTTGCTTAGTCGCCGGGCCAGCTAATAAAAATTACCTTTGCCCCAATTCCAGGATAAAATGCATATTAAGAAAGCAACATACATCATCAGTAGCCCGAACTATGAAAAATGCCCGGCGCCGGATAAGCCTGAGTATGCATTTATCGGCCGGAGTAACGTGGGTAAAAGTTCCCTGATCAATTTGCTTTGTGATAATGAGAAGCTGGCTAAAACTTCTGGTTCTCCGGGTAAAACGCAACTCATCAATCATTTTGATGTGGTGAGTGGCGAAACTGCTGCCAGCGGTAAAAAGGAGGATAACCAGCTTTGGTATCTGGTTGATTTGCCCGGTTATGGTTTTGCCAAGGTGAGCATAAGCGCAAGGCGGCGATGGGAGCAGATGATAGAAAATTATTTACGCAAGCGGGAGAATCTTACACAGGTTTTTGTGTTGATTGACGCCCGGCATAGTCCTCAAAAAATTGATCTCGAATTTTTGGAGCAACTTAAAACCTGGGAAGTTCCTTTTAGCCTCGTATTTACAAAGAGTGATAAAGAGAGCCAGCGCATCGTAAGTAAAAATGTAAAATCATTCTTAGAAGCCATGCGTAAAACATGGATGTTTTTACCAGCGCATTTTGTAACCAGTGCCGCTAAGAAAACAGGAAAGGAAAAACTGTTGAATTATATCGGTGAGCTAAACAAGCAACTCAAAGAAGAGAAATAGCACACAAAATTCTGGTAGGGGATGTCACAGTATTCCTACGTTAATTCACTGCCTTATTCGCACAACAACTGCTGGCAAAGGCTTCTGGCTTAGCTTTGAAGGCAAAGCCCATTCCCAGGATATAGCCCATCGCTTCCCGTAGAGCTTCATTACTTTTAAACTGGGGATTGGTATTAATGTCTGCGTGCACTTCCATGTCCACGTCATACAACGTAAATAAGTCGCAAAGTTCATAAGCGATTTCGATGCTTTTGGCTACTTCCACCAGCATCCTTTCTTTAATGCTGTATCGTTGTGTAGTTTTTTCGTTGTGCAAAAACATAAAGCCACCATTGCCTTCCCGGAGGAACACAATCACTGTGGCAAATTCCGTTTCTTTACCTTTTACCTGGCTGTCTGTACCAATGCATACTTTTAATTTATACAGCATGCCGGCTTCTCTTTTTATGGCAAGTTCTACCGCCTCTTTGATGGGCAGATCGATAGACTCACCGTTAAATTTTCTCCAGTACATAATTTTTTGGGTTTCTTAAAGTTAATCCGAATAAGAAAGCACGCATATTATTTCATGAAGAGAAAAATGCTTAGTTGTGGAAATGTGGAGAATTAGGGGTTGGTATAGGCACAAAAAAAGAGGACAGCCCCTAACGCTGTCCCCTAAACTTACACATGAATCTACCTTACTGTTTTATAATTCGTTCTGTTTGTCTCTTATTGTCTGTAAGCAATTGCAGGATATACATTCCCCCTGCCTGGTTGCCCACGTTTATTTTATTGAAGCCTTTAACACCATTTCCCTGGAAAATTGCCCGCCCGTTTGCATCGTATAAGCGATACTGGAAGTGCTCTGTAGCGTTTACCGTAATATCTTGCTGTACCAGTGTACTTACTGTGAAATCAGCAGCGGCAACGTTAGATTTTAATGCAATTACATTTGAGTATGCAGTTTGGTCTTGAACAGAGGTTACTTTTAAGCGGTAGTAAGTTGTGGTGTTTTGGTTCGCTGCATATAAAAACGTTTTCTGGTTTGTGTTTATTGTGGCAAGTGGTTTAAAATTTATACCATCTTTAGAAATTTCTATTTCCTGCGCTCTTACGGGTTCATCACATACAACATTCCAATGCAGGCTATGCTGGCCTTGCTTTACTTCGCCAGCCAGCGAAATATTTTTGATGGCAAGTATGCCAAAGAAACCGAGCATGTTATAAGATCCCAGGCTACCATAGTTGTTCGTATTTTCATTGCCTGCACCAGATACTACAAAATAGTAAGTGCCTGCTGTAAGGGAAGTGTCTATATCTACGCTGAGGCTATTGGCCGGGTTAAAACTGCGAATCAATTGATCGCCCTTATACATATCAATTTCGATGTCCAGGTTAGCACCCGTATTATTGCCAATACTAAAGGGTTGTGCTTTTAGAAAGAACCGAACATTACCCGTGAGTGTATATTTAAAAGCATCTTTATCACCGGTACGGGAAATCACGCCATCTACATTAAAACTAGATGAGCCAAGGCTATAGGTAGAAGCATTTATTTCATCCTTAAAATCATCTGCCCTGTAGCTGAAACCATTGATGCTGGTAATGATGGTAAGATTGTCCTGTGTATTAGCACATCCGTATGGTGTAGGTCCGTCGTTCCAGCCGGTCATATTGCGGTAATAACTGTTGCCCATTACGGGTGCCCAACTTGTTTCACCGGCGCCCGTTCCTACGTTATACTGCTCCGTCATACTGCAATTATTATCGTAACGACTTTGGTGAGAAAGACCAACCGTATGGCCACTTTCATGGCTGATGCATTCTGCTACAAATTTTGGGTTATTGCCCAGTTTGTCTGCAAATACAAAACCCGGTGTATTATCGCCCCAGGTAAATGATCCTACATAGCTCACACCTCCTACATTACCGCCATACCAACTGCTGGTAGGGGTAACTACAATGCGCATTCTTTTATTCAAAGGTGCGGCTATAAATTTTGCGGAGTCTGTGGTGATATTGATATCAAAGGGACGAAAATCTTCGGCCACTCTATGAAACATTTCAGTGATTTGTTCATTGGTGAATGCTGCTGGCTGGCAAGTAAAAGCGTTACCACCATTCCAGTAAGCGCATTGCACAAAATGACCGTCAAAATCAAGGTAGAGTGTGGCGCTGGCAGAAGGGAAACTGCTAAGCCGGGGTGCCTGGCTCATAGCGGTAGCCGGTAGGGCGGCTGCTATGCATAGCAATAGCTTTAAGGTAAAGTTTTTCATGATGCTCGTTTTTCCGGGTCAAGAATTGGATATAGGAAATGTCCTTGCGGACAAATAAAATCGTATTAATGTGCATTACAATCCTGTAACAGCCGGGAAGTATCAAACTTCTCCAAAGCATAATTGCCAGCATTGCTTTTGTTAATCGTAAAACCATCTGTACTCTGCCGGCTTAATATCCGTCCCACATAAGTCACCCCCTGATCTGCATCCGTTTGCATAGACACTTGCAGCATTGCATTTTTGTATTCTGAGGAACGCACTATCACAGTTCTAAGGTTTGGATACACCTGCACATTACTCATCACTTCCCCTGTAAACGTAAATTCAGGAGAGAAATTAAAAGTGGCATACTGACCGCGGGCCAGGGTGAAACTATTGGTGAGTAAGGCAGTGGGAATTTCGATGTGCGCATTCAGCCTTGCAAAGGCGGCTGAAGATATTTGGGTTTCCTGCGCTTGCCCCATTAAGGCAGCAGTACATAGCATGATCAGTAACCCTGTTCGTTTTGCAAACAGCATGGCTTGTGGTTTTAGGAGGTAGATATTGGAATGTTCTACTTCCTATAACGTACACTTGGTATTGTATATTATGTTCGTTTAAAATTTTTTTATAGGAGGGTTAGTACTGGCTCGTACTCAACATAACAAGGGTACAGGCCTCTTGCGTTCGGATGCCGTGCTTTGCAGCAAGTTCTTCCAGTTCCGGGGTTTCCGTACCGGGATTAAAAATGATTCGCTTCGGCTGCAGAGAAAGGATGT
>DGQO01000125.1:16397-24375 GCA_002400445.1 Chitinophagaceae bacterium UBA4412 | reverse complement strand
AGGATGGTTACAATGAAAAGATAACGTAGATTTTTTTTCATGCTTCAATAAATGAGGTGGTGAGAAGCCCAATATATAAAAATCTGTTAAAAAAAAGATGAAATGGGGAAAAAGTTCTTTGCTTTTACAACAAATCGAGGACTTCTACGTTGCGTAGGTCTTTCATCCGGAAAAGGAATTCTTCAGCCCGGCTTTTAGGCACTTTTACTTTGAGAAGTATAAATAGTGACTGTTCCTGCGCATCTATTTCGCAATTCAATTGCTTAACCAGCATCATCACATCATTCATTTGGGTATAGTCAAAATGAAGTTCAAAACTTTGCATGATGGGTTTCTGTACCATGGGCACTACCTGGAGCACAAGAGATGCGGCCGTTTTATAGGCGTTGATGAGGCCGGGAACCCCCAGTAGCGTACCGCCAAAATAACGGACTACGATGATGCAGGTATTACAAAGACCTTTGCTATCCAGTTGGCCAAGGATAGGTTTTCCTGCCGTGCCCGATGGCTCTCCATCATCGCTCACCCTAAAATTGTTTCCATCAGTGCCAATGCGATAAGCGAAACAAAAATGCACCGCTTTTGGATGTGCTTTTTTCAATTGAGCCAGGCGGGTTCTAAAATCATCTGCGGAGGCAATTGGAAACGCAAATGCCAGGAATTTACTTCCCCTGTCCTTAAACAGTGCTTCGCCCTCCTGTGCTATGGTTTGAAAAAATTCCATATCAACTTGCGCCCAGGGCAATTAATAAAATAGCGATGATAGACAGTGCAATGCCTGCCCAGTTAAGCTTAGACAACTTTTCCCGGAACAAGAGCCAGGCCACAATAGCACTGAATAAAACAATACCCATATTATTTACCGGCAGTATTACAGAACTGTTTTCTTTGTAAGCGGCCAATACTTTTACCAGGAACCAGATGGAGAAATAATTAGGGATACCAATGGCAATGCCAGCCAATATTGCTTTAGGTTGAAACTTTGCTTTTCCCGAAGCCAGTTGAAAAATCATGCCCAGGAAACCACCAAAAAATGCAATGAAGAAAGTGACGATCAGGTATTGATTATGATTTGCCGGATGAATAAAACTGCTTTCCACATATTTGATCATCGTATCCAGCAGCCCGGTAGTAATGAATACTACAACCGGCAGCAAGATGCGCTGTAGCCTGCGGCTTTTACCGCCTGCATCCTGCACAGGCGCAGAGGGATAAAGGGTAAGTACTACGGCAACNNACGGCCAGCCCGCTCTTTTGCACGGTAAGCGCTATGAGGTTAAAAATACTTACAAACGAAAGACCCATTAAGATTGCCCATTTGAACCAGGGCTGTTGCACGCTATCTGCAAAATCTGGCCACGACATGGTAAAAACTACGCCGGTGAGGGCACAGGAAAGGTAATTGAACACAATGGCCTGGAATTTATTGATGCCGAAGCGATCACACAATTTAAAAGCGATGGTGAGGTAAGAAGTAAAAACAATACTGCCTAAGAGAAAGAGCATGCTGCTGGGTTTTTATAAAAAGAATGCCGGTCGGAAATATACGTTGCTTCCCCGGTTTTATATTGGGAAGATATGGTGGGTGCTAAAATACCAGCGTTTATTTTCAGGGAACTGTTTGTAATAACGAGGGCTTCATCCCAACAATTCCTATCTATAAATTGCTGCAGGGTATGCGTGCCGCCCTCTACAATTAAGGAAGATTTTCCCTGGAGAAATAATTCGTGCAGTAATGCTGGTATAAGTTCTGCACCCGGCGCAGTTTTAAAAAAATGAAGATTTCCTTCTACGCTATCCTTCATCCCGTTGAGCACAAGTGTGGGCGCACCCGGCTGAAACAAATGATTTTCATGAGGGAGGCGAAGCTGCATATCTATCACGATTCTCAGTGGCTGTGGCCCCGCCCATTGCCGGGCAGTAAGAGAGGGATTGTCATTTAATGCTGTGCGAAAGCCAACGAGGATTGCAGCTTCTTCAGCACGCATTTTATGGGTGATACGATTACTTAAATCATTGCTGATGGCCAGCGGAGTTCCGTTTTCGCCAGCAATAAAACCATCTGCGGTAGCCGCCCATTTTAAAAAGATATAAGGGCGCTTTTTTTCCTGTAAGCAAAAGAAACGCTTATTTAATTCCATTGATGCTGCTTCGAGCACCGGTGTAATTACCTGCACACCCGCAGCTTCCAGTTTCTCTATGCCTTTTCCATTTACCTTTTCTGAACGATCCCGGCAGCCAATGACAACCCTGCCCACAGCTTCTTTTAAAATAAGGGAAGTACAGGGTGGTGTTTTGCCAAAATGATCGCAGGGCTCCAGGCTCACATATAAAGTAGCCGACGGAATTTTTTCCCTATCCTGCAGCCGCACATTGTTGAAACAATTCACTTCGGCATGGGCTGCTCCATATTGCGCATGATAACCCTCTCCTATAATGCAGTCCTCGTGCACAAGCATAGCGCCCACCATGGGGTTGGGGTTTACATTACCTGCGCCAAGGCGGGCAAGCTGTAAGCAACGGTGCATATATAATTCGTGCTGTTTCAAAAAAGGAGCGCAAAAATAAGGAACACAAATTTAACCTAAGTTTGCCCGCATGCAAGTGGGTAAACAGTACCAGCAATTTTTACGAAGAGCGAGGGCGCTTCATTCAGCCGGCGAGGCTGCCGCCATCAGCAATATCATTTTTGAATGGATTACAGGTTTTAACCGTTCTGCTTTGCTGCGGCAGGAAGATATGTTGCTTTCTGCGCCACAATGCGCACAATTAGAAGATGCTGCTCAAAAGATGGAAACCCTTACGCCCGTGCAATACATTACAGGCAGGGCCTGGTTTTGCAACAATTGGTTTAAAGTTTCGCCGGGCGTGCTCATTCCCAGGCCTGAAACAGAAGAACTGGTGCACATTGCCCTGGATCTGATTAAAGCTAACGACTACAAATCTGTACTAGATATTGGCACAGGCAGCGGTTGCATCCCCATCAGCATTAAAGAAAAGCAACAGCGCAATGATGTTACGGCCATCGATATTAGTGAAGCAGCCTTAGCAATCGCCCGAAAAAATGCATTCGATCTGCAGACTCCGGTGCGGTTCCTGCAAATGAATTTCCTGGAAAAACAGCAATGGGAAAACCTGGGGGTATTTGATTTAATTATCAGTAACCCACCTTATATCCCGGAGGCAGATAAAAAAATACTGGAAAAAAATGTTGTTGAATTTGAACCAGCAGAAGCCTTATTTGTGCCCGATGAACAACCGTTGATATTTTATGAAAGGATTGCAGCTTTTGGAAAAGACCATTTATCTGCAGGAGGAAAAATATTGGTAGAACTGCATGACCCACTCGCAGAATCTCTATTGGCCTTATTTACAGCAGAAAATTATGCCGCCGCAATTCACCTGGATATGTTTGAAAAAAGACGAATGCTAAGCGCTACTCTGTACCGCTAACTGTGGCTGAAGTGGTAGCGCCGAGCTTGCGGGCTATCTTCATCACGTTTACAATTTCTCCCCATTGTGCTACAGAGTCTGCATTAATTACGATGGCAGGTTTTACACTATCTCCTTCATTAATAAATTTACGAAGCACAGATTCCAGTGAATCATGTGGAACAGGTTTAGTGCCGATATAGAGATTCCTGTCTTTATCTACACTCACAATTACCGTTTGCTTTTGCTTGGTATCACTCTTGGCACGGGGCACACTCATCTTGATCACATTCGGATTGGCCAGGGTAGATATCATTAAGAAAAACATGAGCAGGATAAATAGAATATCATTCAGTGGACCGGTGTCCACTTCGGAATGTTCAGTTCTAAATCTGTTATTGCGTAATTGCATGTGTTTGTGTTGAAGAACTTTTAAAACGGTTGCTGCTTATCTCGTAGGTTCCTGCAGGATATCAATAAACTCACTGTTGGCAGCCTCCATCCGGTTTGCATTTCTGTTGATTTGCGTATCCAGGAAGCTATATCCCAGGTAAGCCAGCATACCAATAATAAGGCCTGTGGCGGAAGTGATGAGCTTAATGTACATCGCATCTGCAATCTGGCTGATGGAAGGATTACCAATGGTGGCAAATTCTTTCAATAGTAAAACAAGTCCGATAATCGTTCCCACAAATCCAAATAGTGGCGCTATGCGGGCAATCACCGCAAGAATAGTAAGATTTTTTTCCATCTTATACATTTCCAGCTTGCCTACGATGTTCATACTATTTTCTATGGCTTCGATGGGCTTGCCTATGCGTTGTAAACCCTTATCAATCATGCGGGCCACAGGGTTAGACGTGTTTTTTGCCAGGCTACGGGCTGCTGTTATATTACCATTTACCACATGATCACGAATGATGCTCATAAAATTCTCATCTAACTGGCTGGCCTTTTTAATAACCAGGAAACGCTCTATAAAAAAATAAACGGCCAGGGCAAAAAGCAATCCCAGTGGGATCATCAGCGGGCCACCCTTGGTGAGCAATGTCCAGATGGATTCCGTTTTTGCGAGGGAATTTGCGGTGGCAGCGGTGCTGTCTGCCTGTAATAAAATATCGAACATAAATAAAAGTTACCAGTGATAATGTGTTACAATTCCGATGAAGGCTGTGCTTTGTTTTGCAAGTAAACGAAACTATCCACTTGCCTCCGCACAACGAAATGTTAATCCTCACCAGGATATGACACAAAAAAAATGTGCCGCAAAAATACGGCACATTCTATCAAAGTATTTTTAGAATTACAGGTTTTTACCTTCGAGCTGTGTCATGGCCATAATTTGCTTCATGGTTTTTTCCATACCATCGCTGCCACCGTCCAGGAAAATCACATTTCCTTTTCCGTACTCAGCAAAGTTTTTAATGGCTTCTACCCACATGCTAAATAAGATCACGTTTGTATCCAGGTTAGCCTGTTTCATTTCACTTGCAGCCTGGCTCATACCACGAGCTACTTCTTCTCTAAAGAGGGCTACACCCTGGCCACGCAATTGTGCAGCCTGGCGTTCTGCTTCGGCGGCAATCTTAATGGCGTTACCTTCTGCTTCGGCAGATTTTGTTTTAGTGATGAGCAAGGCTTGACCCTCATTTTCTGCGGCAGCTTTCAGGTTATTACTTGCTACCACTTTGCTCATACTTTCAATAATCGCCTGGTCAAACGTGATATCGTTAATCTGCAAATCGAGCAGGTGGTATCCCCAATCTTCCAGGGATGCATCCACATGTTCTTTTACAAACTCTACAATATCTCTGCGCAAGCCGAGAATTTCCGATTGCTTTTTTGTAGCCACGAATGCCCGTATATTTCCTTCAATCGTGCGCACGAGGGCCTGCATCAGGTCACGATCGCTAATAAATTTAAATGCAACTTTCTTGATCGTTTCCACATCTGCATTTTGAACGGCGTAGAGCAACATCGATTTGAAATACACATTGGCCTGGTCAATCGTTACGGCCTGAAACTCCAGTTCTACAGAACGGTTTTGAATGCTTACCCGCTTATAAATCTGGTCTATGAGCGGAATCTTGAAACGCAGGCCTGGCATCTGGATACCTACATATTTTCCAAACCTGGTGATCACCGCAATGGTGGCCTGGTTTACAGTAAACAGCCCGCTAAACAGTAAAATTAAGATGAGCAAGACGGGCCAAAAAGGTAAAAATTCCATGGTTTTTGGGTTTAATTATTAAGGGCGTGAAGGTAGAATGAATAGCGGTATCATCGCATAAAATATATCAACAATGATNNGTTCCATTTAATGGCAACATCAAAACGATACTTTGGCATAAGAAAGATACCCCTTATGAATACAGGGAATAATAACTTCATTTAAACTCACTTGCTTAGCTCTTAGAAAAATAGGTTGATGTGCGCTGCGGGATAAATGCGATTCCACCGGGTTTAATAATTTTCCAGAAACAGAATGCATCTGTGCACGAAGAGTGGTTGTTGAACCTGCGCCATCAACGTACAACAAAAATAATTTATCTCTTACATTGGCAATAGCAAATTGTTCGGTTCCTTTTGTAAACTTTATATGTTTTCGGGTAAGCGTATATTCAACCTTCATCTTTAACGATGTATCTAAACTAAACAATACCATATCTGCTTCCACTGCATCAATCGTTGCAGGTGAGGTAGGCCAGGATCTGACTTGCGGTGCTGACCTTAGCGGACCGAGTGGTGGACCACTACGCATAATGACCTGGTTAGTTGCAGTCCTTGCCGGAGGAAGCGCTACGGGTTTCTGGTTTGACTTAAATACCATAGATTCCATGCCTAGTAAAAAACTCCCATCATGCCGGAGAAAAAAATCTGATAGCATAAATAACTGCTTATTGTTATCATCTTTATGTGTATAAAGTAAATTCCTAAGTGAATCTGTGAGTGGATTGAATGCAGTAATCACCCTGCCATTCTCTCTGCTGATTCTGGCCGAAAAAATACCCAACAATCCCAGAGATTTTTCCTGGGAGAAGTAAAAACTATTGAGTACAAACTGATCGTTTGCCTGGTCGTATTTAATTTTGATATTATCGATCCAATGCTGTTGTAAGGGCACTGGTGTGGAGCTGAAAAAATCAGCATCAAACGCCTTGCCCAGCAGTTCAAAGCCCTTGCTAAGATTGGAACTCCCCGCTCTTTCGAATAAGGTACAATACAAAGTGCCATCATTCAACAGTAAAAAATTATTCAAAAATTCTTTACTTACATCAAAAGCAGAATGATAAGCCGTTTTCTTTAAAAGACGCATCCTGCTATCATAATAATTGGTCACAAGCTCTACTGAATCTCCGGTGTAGTTAACCTGGTAAAACAAAATATACTGCCGGTTTTCACTGTAGATCAAATTATAATGCGGCTTTGCCACCTGTTCTGATTCCGCACTATCCAGAACCTGAACTGGAGATACTATCTCACCCATTGCATTCATGATGACTGACTCGATATACAATTTTCCGTTTCGGGGATATTGCCAGGTCATAATAAACTGACTATCGCAGGGTATAAAATTCATATGCATGGGCTCTTCCGGCAAAAAACGAAGTCGCTCGCTCTTTACTTCTTTCATATCCTCATCAAGTATCTGCAGGATATTACGCCAACCTGTATTTTGAAAAACTACATAATGATTACCCACTTTGCCCACAATATCATAACGGGTTCTATAGAAGTTTAAACCAGTTTTAGAGAACTTAATATCCTGGGCATGTACCTGTGAAAAATGAATGCTGCACATCATAAATGTGAACACAACGAAGAATAAAGTTTTCATATAAGAACAAATGTATTCAAATCAAAGATTCAGAATTCCAGCAAGGCGCTGGAGTTTAAGAGAACTCCAACAATGCATAAGACAGACAAGATCAATTTTAAATGACCGCTCAAAGACTGTCTGATTTTTACGCTTTTTCTTCCCAGATGCTGGCGAGATGTACCAATGTTTCCACCGCTTTTTCCATATCCTTTACGCCAACCCATTCCAATTTGCTGTGGATATTTTGCATACCGGTAAATACATTGGGACAAGGCAGCCCCATATAACTTAGCCGGCTACCATCCGTGCCACCCCTGATGCTTTCTTTCTTTACCCTGAGCCCAGCACGCTCAATGGCTTCGGCCGCATACTGCACTACCTGCGGATGCTGCACCAGGATATCTTTCATATTCCGGTATTGCTCATGGATGGTATATTCCATAGCTGCACCGGGGTATTGAGCAATCACGGCTTCAGCTATTTTTTTAAGGCGATCGTGATGTAATTGTAACATGGCTGTTTTAAAATCCCGTACAATAAAACCAACGCTGGCTTTTTCTGCAATACCATTCACACTTACAGGGTGCACAAAGCCTTCCTGGCCGTCTGTAGTTTCAGGACTCCATTCTGCTTTGGGCAAGGCGGCTAAAATTTCGCCGGCAAGTTTGATGGCATTCACTAATTTTCCTTTGGCATATCCAGGATGAATGCTCACGCCATGTACTG
>DGQO01000125.1:9691-16387 GCA_002400445.1 Chitinophagaceae bacterium UBA4412 | reverse complement strand
GTAAATAAAATGCGCAACTTCCCATGCGTTATCGAAGTATCCTGCAATAAAGTTTGCACGGTTTGCATAATGATGGCCACCCCGGCTTTATCATCAGCACCCAGCAGGGTTTTACCACTGGCGGTGATAATATCGCCCCCAATATGCTCCTTCAAATAGGGCGATGTTGCTGCAGATAAAACAAGGCTTTGATCATCGGGCATGATGAAATCTTTTCCATCATAGCGCTCGTGTAAAATGGGTTTTACGTTTGTACCGCTGCAGTCTGGCGCTGTATCCACGTGGGCACAATAACAAATCACCGGCACATGTTCTTTTGCAGAAGTGGCCGGCACGGTAGCATACACATATCCGAACTCATCCAGGTGCACATCCTGCAAACCCATCTTCTTCAGTTCCTGAAAAAGGATGGTGGAAAGATCTTTTTGTTTTTCTGTGGTGGGAAAAGTTTCAGCGTTAGGATCGCTTTGGGTATCTACCTGCACATACCGCATGAAGCGTGCAGCAAGTTCCTGTTTATCTATTGAAAGCATAAGATTACATTTTTACAAAAGTAAGGCATGCATATTCTATGGCACATGATCTTTTTGATTGTATAAATGGCCAGTGCGTTTAGCCCGCCAATAAAAATAAACTGCATAAAAAAGCCCCCCGGCAAAGTTCGGAGGGCAATTATTTCCAGGGGAAAAAGTTTAAGCGATTTCCACCAGTTCAATATCAAAAATCAATTCTTCACCCGCAAGAAAATGATTTGCATCCAATACGATGATATCGTCTTTTACTTCTTTTACAACAACGGGAAAGGGCTGTCCTTCCTGGTTACTCAGGGTAAGTTGCATTCCAGGTTCCAGTTTCATGTCTGCCGGCACATGTTCTTTTGGAAATTCGATAATTGCAGCAGGATCTTTCTCACCATAAGCATCTGCCGCAGGGATATTGATTGTTTTTTTATCCCCCACTTCCATTCCTGGCAGGGCGGCATCAAAACCTTTGATCATCATACCAGCACCTACGGTAAACTCCAAAGGCTCCCGGCCCTGGGAAGAATCAAACTGTTCTCCATTGAGTAATTTACCATTGTAATGCACTTTCACAGTATCACCATTTTTTACTGTAGCCATAATATCTTTTTTAGTTGTGTTACTGCACATACGCTGCAGTTTTAAAAATGTAATTTCGTTACGGAATTCAACAAGTACAAAGTAAATGATAAATCCATAAAGATTGAAAAAGATTGCCCAATTTAGCAAGATGAAAGTATTGCTTACCGTTGCCTTATTGGTATGCGCCGCCAGCATCTGCCAGGCCCAAAACAAAAAAAATTCTACAAAAATACTGCCGGGTGCAGAACGCATGGATAAGTACCTGCCTTATCTGAAAAATAAGAGGGTAGCTGTGTTTGCCAATCAAACGAGTACCGTAGGCGAAAGCCACCTCGTGGACACGCTGCTGGCGCTTGGTATTAAAGTGGTAAGAATCTTTGGCCCGGAACATGGTTTTCGGGGCACTGCTGATGCCGGAGAGCATGTAGATGATTTAAAAGACGAAAAAACAGGCATACCCGTAGTGAGTCTTTACGGCAACCATAAAATGCCAACGGCCAAAGATTTTGAAGGAATAGATATCCTCATTTTTGACATTCAGGATGTGGGCACAAGATTCTACACTTATATATCTTCCCTGGAATTTTTTATGGAAGGGGCAATATTGCAGCATAAACCGCTGCTCATTTTAGACCGGCCAAACCCACATGGATTTTATGTAGATGGGCCTGTAATGCAGCCTGCTTTTCGCAGTTTTGTGGGGCAGCAACCCATCCCAGTCGTATATGGGATGACGATTGGTGAATATGCCCTCATGCTGGCTGGTGAAAAATGGCTCAGTGCCGAAGCCAATGCCATTCATAAAATAAATTGTGCCACCAAACTAACAGCAGATACGCCATTCTACCTAATGGTGATTAAGTGCGAAGGCTATGACCATAACAGCCGTCCTGTATTGCCGGTAAATCCTTCTCCTAATTTAAAAGGCATGGAAAGCATCCTGTGGTTTCCTTCCACTTGTTTTTTTGAGGGCACCGTATTTAGCGAAGGTCGTGGCACAGATAAACCCTTTGTATATTTTGGGCATCCCACTCTTCCAAAAAGCATGTTTAGTTTTACCCCAAAGCCTAATGCAGGTGCAAAGAGCAGTAAATGTTTTTACCAACAATGTTACGGATGGGACCTAAGTGCTGCTCCCGATGAGATCATTGCACAATTGGATGGAAAAATTCAGATCAAATATTTGCTGGAAGCATACCGGTTGTTTCCGGGCAAAGACAGTTTCTTCCTGAAAAATAATTTCTTTAATAAACTGGCGGGAAATGCTACGTTCCAGCAACAAATAAAAGACGGCCTCACAGAAACTGCAATTCGCAAAAGCTGGGAGCCAGGGATCAAACAGTTTAAAGCAATAAGAAAAAAATATTTGTTGTATAAAGATTTTGAATAAGGCAAACCACTTTAAATTAATTGCATTTGCATTGCCAGTTTGATGAGTGGTGCAATGTTCTTGCACTCAAATTTGGCCAATAAATTTTTACGGTGCGTATCCACAGTGGCAACGCTTATAAATAACTTTTTTGCAATTTCCATATTGGTGAGGCCATCTGCAATGAGACCAAGCACTTCTTTTTCCCGGCGGGTAATTACGGGCAGGCCTGTAGCAGACAAAGGTTTTCGCAAGGCCAAAGCCGCATCATGACTCAGGTACTGTTTTCCGCTTGCCACGGCAGTTATTCCTTCTTCCAATTCCTGCTGGGTGGCATTTTTGAGCAAGTAGCCTGCCGCACCGCTTTGCATCATTTTGTCGATGAAACTCTGTTGGTTAAAAGTGCTTAAACCCAGCACAGCAATGCCAGGATATTTCTTCTTCACCAGGGCGCAGAGTTCAATTCCACTCATATCAGGTAAATTAATATCGAGTAGCATTACATCCGGCTGCTGCTGTTGCAGAAAAGCCAGGCAGGACGCTGCATTGGTTGCATGACCCATCCACTCGATGCCAGGCGCTTTTTGCAGCAGTGCATGAATGCCCTCAATAACCATGTAATGATCGTCTACAATAAAAATTTTGGTGCGCATAATTATGGATTTGACGGTAAAACAGAGAGTTCAATTACGACGGAAGTGCCGTCTTCTGCGCTGCTGCGCACATCCATCGTGCCTTTTAAATAATCCACCCGGTGCCTGATATTTGTCCACCCGATTCCATCACCCGATCCTATCTGGCTGGTATCAAAACCCCGCCCGTTATCTTCTACAGTGAGCAGCAGTTTCTCACTTGTTTTATTGAGCTGTACGAGTGCCTGTGAAGCCCCCGCATGCTTCACAATATTGTTTACGAGTTCCTGCACAATGCGGTAAATAGTGATGGCCGTACTTCGATCAATCACGGTATCATCCTCCACACCAAACGACTGGTAAGTTACCTGCAAAGCCCCGCTCAGTTCCATGTCTTTGCAGAAATCTTTGAGGGCAATATTCAATCCGAATTTCACCAGCGCTTCGGGCATCATGTTATGTGCCACCCTTCTCATTTCTTTAATGGAAGTATCCAGCATATCCATGCTGCGCTCAAATAGCCGGGCATTATCCGGCGTCATAATTAAGTTTCCTTTCATAGTCGTAAATGAATGTTTAATGCCGCTGAGCATTCCTCCCAGGCCGTCGTGCAAGTCTTTTGCCAGTCGGCTGCGCTCTTGCGCTTCTCCTCTAAGCACGGCTTCCGTGGCAGAGAGTTGTTTTTCAGTTTCCAATTCTGCAATGCGCTGTTTTTGTAATTTTTGCCTGGTTCTAAATGCCCGGTAGGCGAATGTAGATGCAATGAGTAGCAAGAGAAATCCTCCAGCCAGCAGGTAGGTAATGGTGCGCTCCTGTTTAATCTGGCTGGCTTGTAATTTTATACGCTCTTCTTTTTTTTCGGTTTCATATTTGGTTTCCAGGTCAAGAGAAACCTCTCTTAACTTAGCCCAGTTAATACGTTGCTCCAGCGATGCAAATTTATCATCGTACACATTTGCCGTTTTAAAGTCTTGCATCGCATAATGCAGCGTAGACATAGCAAGGTATAGGGATTCAAGAGCAGATTCTGCACTATCCCGCTCCGCCAGGTTGATGGCATCGGCAAATAATATTTTTGCTTCGCTAAATTGCTTTCGCAGCATGAGGTCTCGCCCATAGGCAAGTTTGCGGTAAATGATACTTCCAGAATCACTCTTGTCAAATGAAGGTTCCAATGCTTTCATTTGCGTCACTACCCGTTTCAGGTTTACGGTATCGGCCATGAAATAGTAAACATTGGAAAGGTTTACCAATGCATTGGTTACCGAACGCATGCGCTTGTACTTTTTTCCATCTTCGAGCAATTGCTCCAGTATCGTTCGGGCCTCCGCATACCTGCTCTGGCTTAGATAAGTATTTGCCAAATTATTCATAGAGATGAGCATGCCCTTTGTATCGTGGTATCGCTCGCCAAGTTCCACTCCCTTTTTTCCCAGCTCCACCGCTTTGTCGTACATCTCCATTTGCTGGTAAATTCTGCACAGGTTTCCATACATCGTGCCGAGGTTATTGGTGTCTTTAATCCGCTCTGTAAGATCAATGGCATAGGCAGCATACTTGAGCGCAGAATCTCTTTTGCGCACATTAAAATAAAGACTGAACAATGCCCGGTAAGAATTTGCCCGCTGCAAATCATTATGGTTTGCGGTGGCTACCTGTAATGCTTTCAGGCAGTAGTTTATTGCTTTAGGATTGTCAAACTTAGCGTGGTAAATTCTTACAAATGCATGGTAGCATTCATAACGAAATTGATCAGCACGCAGTTCATGAATAAGGGCTTCCGCTTTTTGATTAAAGTATAGGGCTGAATCATTTTCTACGTCTAAATACTGTGCCTGGATATCTAATAATAGCCGCACCTGCTGCGTATCTTTTTTTGCAACAGGCAACTCCTGCAACAGTTTATCAAGGTCATGCTCCTGGGCAAAAGAAGTGGCGGGAGATACCAGCAATAACAAAATAAAAATGGTTAGATACCTGGTCACTATATATTGATCATTTAATACAACTTACAGAATGATATTAAGCTACAAGGTAAGCGAGGATAGTGCCCATGAAGTACACCTTTTACATGATTTTTTCCAGAGGATAGGCTAATATCTTGTTTTACTGGCAAATAAAACCAAGAGAGGACGAGATATTTAGCGCAGATATTAGCCTGCAAAAAAGTCGGGATAGAAATATTGAATGATAAACGGCAGTTTGAAACTGTGGGTCATGGTGTGGCCTGGACATGCTGCTTTGTGCAATGCGGTACAAGTGAGTGACACAACCACGGCCGGGCTATGCATGATTGCTGGCAAAAAAATAGGAACCGATCGTGTTAATTGGAGACGGTGATCAAGGTAAACTCTGCAGGTTTTTGTTTTGCAATACCCACTTGAAGGATCAATTTTTTGTTAGCAATATCTGCAGCCGTCATCGTTTCTTTTCCAATTTTTACATAAAAAGCCTCGTTGGGTTTCACACCGGCAAAGCGGCCTTCCTGGAAATAAGGATAGAGAATATTGGTAGCGTCAAAACGGATCAAACTCCAGGTGGTTTCATCATTGGGGTATCGCTTGTATTTGTTCAGGATCAATTTGAGTTTTTGCTCAATTTCATTTTCCAGTCCGGGCTGATTTTGTACGACAGCTACATCCGTGTGCCGTAGAGTTTGCGCATTGCCGGGAAGACTGGTTTTTTGTGCGGTAAAAGATTGTGCAGCGCCGGTAAAATTGAAAGAGGATACGAGTAGTATGAGGAGTAAAATTTTCACATTCGGAAAGTTTTAGTACAACTAAATATACTGAATAAGCAAGGGCGAAAACGGCTGAAGGTTTTTTATTTTATTGTGTGAAGCCTGGCTTTTTTTTGCACATTTTCATACTGATGAAAGTTGTGATGGCGCAACACATTCATACACAGCCTCTCTGCATAAAAAGGCTTATACTACCTTAGCAGCCATGAAAGCTTTAGAAGATATACGGATTGTATTTATGGGGACGCCAGAATTTGCNNGCACCGGATAAACCTGCTGGCCGTGGAATGCAGATGCAGCAGAGTGCCGTGAAACAATATGCTTTGCAAGCCAGGCTACCCGTGCTGCAGCCGGAGAAATTAAAACAGCCCGAATTTTTAGCCGAACTCCAATCATGGAATGCTACGCTGCAGGTGGTAGTAGCTTTTCGTATGCTTCCAGAACTGGTGTGGAATATGCCCCCCATGGGCAGTGTAAACTTACACGGTAGCCTGCTCCCACAATACCGCGGCGCTGCACCCATTAACTGGGCAGTNNCAGGAAAAATTTCCCATTGCCCCGGATGAAACGGCAGGTGATGTGCACGACCGTATGAAGATCATTGGTGCAGCCTTGCTGCTGCGCACAGTGCAAGGCCTTGCGGCAGGTACGCTTACGGAACAGCCACAACCGCAAAGCGANNGTGAGCAAGGTGTATAATCTGATCCGTGGCCTGGCACCTTTCCCCGGTGCCTTTTGCACACTGCAGGGTAAAAAATGTAAAGTACTGTCTGCAACAAAAGAACAAACAACCCCGGGTATAACGGCTGGCGAATGGAACACAGATGAGAAAACATACCTGCGCTTTGCCTG
>DGQO01000125.1:9345-9628 GCA_002400445.1 Chitinophagaceae bacterium UBA4412 | reverse complement strand
CTTATTTGATACCAAGCTTATCTAACATCGCTTTAGAGATAGAAGCTTTAGGTACAACAAGGCTAATGGTATTGATGGCAAAATAGGCTTCAGATGCTTCTACATAACCTGCAAATGGGCCAATGCTACCATGTGAATTTTTCACAATAAAAAACGGNNCGCTGCACCCATTAACTGGGCAGTAATCAATGGAGAGGCAGCAACGGGTGTAACCACTTTCAAACTGCAGCATACTATAGACACGGGCAATATATTACTCCAGGAAAAATTTCCCATTGCCCCG
>DGQO01000125.1:8960-9128 GCA_002400445.1 Chitinophagaceae bacterium UBA4412 | reverse complement strand
ACCGAATTACAACTGGAAGGTAAGAAGCGAATGAAGATTGAAGACTTCCTGCGGGGTTATCGCTTTTAATGCTCCACATTCAAAAAACCGAAGGAACCTGCATTGCTTGTAAAGCTGTAACAGATTCCTGCGGGGTATAAGCAACCAAAGATTTCCGGGATATAAAAA
>DGQO01000125.1:0-8911 GCA_002400445.1 Chitinophagaceae bacterium UBA4412 | reverse complement strand
TTGCCTCCTTTTGATTTAGAGAGGCCGGTGATCTGCATCAGGTGATCATCCTGCGTAACCAATGTTTCGTATAAGCGCTGGCGAATATTTTCATCCCAGGTCATTTCCTTTGCATCCGGGTTTACATTTTCGTTCACGAGCCCTGATGAATCGGTACTCATGGCTACACCAGCCTTGCTTTGAAAACCAGGGTTGCTCACATCTGCATCCCATAAAACCGTGTAACCATTGCGCACGCTTGTTTTTACCAGTTCAATCATTTCTTTGAGGGGAATATTGTAGTAACTGCCGTTGCTAAAATTATCGGGCACTTCTATCACATAGGGTGCGTAATAGGGATGGTGTGTAAATGAAGTAATATTCACATAGTCGTTCGGATCAAATTTCAATACGTCTTTTGCAAAACGCTCTGCCGTGTATCTTTTGTTGTTGTACACAAAATCGGATGGGGCAGCGCCCATATGTTTATCCAGTATTTTCTCATACCCATCCATCCAGTTTGGCGTTACGCTTACAGCCCGAAGGGATTTTTTATTAAAGCTTGCCAGCACATCGTCCAGGTAAGATTTTAATTCCTGCACCATGTCTGCATGGTTATAAAAACTTTCTCCATTGGCATGACCGCTATATGCACTCTCCGGCATGGCACCATAAGTGGCTACTGCACGAATTACATCGTGGCCAAGGGCGCCTTCGCCAAACTGTGCAGCACCCTGGCGAAGCACATAATTGCGGGCTTTCTCTTTATAAATATTGCGTACGGTAAACATTTCGCTCAGATCTGCATCGGTAAGATTATTACGCAGCATCTGGCTTTCCAGTACTGCCGTAGTAGAAAAACTCCAGCAAGTGCCTGTGCGCTGCTGGCTCTTCACCGGTGTGGCAGGATTATTCTTTTCAATGGAAAATTGCGGCCCCGTACTGTTACCAGACAGTGCAACCGTCTGCTGCTTATTTTCTATGGCTGCAGCGGCAGACTTTCGATCGAGGTTACCCTGCGCCCATGCGCCGGCGGCAAATACAATACAACTTAAAGAGAGCAAGAACTTTTTCATGCAGGAAATTTGTTTATGAGGCCTAAGCCATAAATAAAAAAGATGAGTTCCGTTTATTATTACCATTCTACCACGCAACTAAAATCTTCCATGCTGCCACCAAGCGCTCCCGAAGCAGCGTTGCTCACCCGGATCACGACAGTTTCATTTTGACGTATATCCGGAATAAGGTCCAGCACTTTTGCATAGACAGATTTTTGGGTGAGGGTGTTGGTAATTTTTACAATAGTGCCTGCAGGTGCAGTATTGTGCAGGCAATAATATTTGCCATCTTCCCAGCCACTGGTACTTTTAAATACGCCCGCCGTACCGGTGCGGGTATGACCATTTTTGCCGCCTTCGGCTTCGTTATACAAGTTTTTAAAAAACCCACCTTTTGCATCCGTTACCGTTTTTACCGGCTCTGCTTTTGGTGCAGTTGCAGTGCTGGTTACTACAGGGGCCATCGGTTCTGCTTTCGCTTGAGGTTCGGGTTGTACTTTAGCCACGGGAGCCGGCTTTGCTGGTTCAGGAGTGCTGGCTACAGGAGCTGAATTGCCATTGTATCCTACAATCAGTTGCTGACCAATATCAAGAGCATCACCCTGCAATTGGTTCCATTGTTTTATCTGCTCTATCGTTATATTGTAATGTTTGCTAATGCCATAAAGACCTTCCTTTGGTGCCACCGTATGATAAACCGGTGCGCTGCCTGCAGCTTTCTTTTCAGTTTTAACCACGGCTGGTTTTGCAGCTTCTGTCTTTGCGGGTGGTGCCGGCGGTGCGGGGGCCGCTTCACCTACGGGTGCCATGCTGGGCTTGCCCGGTATTTTAAGTACCTGCCCAATCGTGAGTCCGCCTTCAAAAGAAATATGGTTGTACTCTGCCAGTTCCCTTGGATGCACACTATAGAGGCGTCCAATAGAAAACAAACTTTCTTTTGGGCCCACCGTATGGGTCTTTTGTGCACCGGCAAAAAATGGAAAAGCGAGGAGAAAAAGGATCAATAAATTTTTCATATAAAAATTTAGCTACGCACAAAGATGCATAAATAAGTTGGTAGATAACCGGACTCACTTGTTAAGAATCCGCCATGCTTTGGGGTAATAATTATTGATGCGGGAAGGCAGAATTTTAACGAGGCCGAGCGAAATTTTTTGGTATTGCACTACTGCCCAGCCTGATGGCTGTGCCGGCAAGCTGATGTCTTTTTTGCGGAGATAATCCAGGGCAAGATCCAGGCTCAAATCTATGAGAGGTAGTGCTGCGGCTGCATCCGTGTACAGCGCCCATTCATGTGAAGGCAACAGTTCCGCACGGATGAGTTGCCCCATATTTACGCCAGCCTTTTTGATGTATAAACTTTTTTGCAATGGTAAAAAGTGCGGATAAACCGCAGTAGGAAAAGCTAAAATATCTTCCTGCCATTTGTGAAAAATAACATCTGCTCCTGGCCGCAGGTAAGTACTCAGTAATTGCTGCTCTGCTGCAGAAACCGTTTCTTTTATTTTTTTAAACGATTGCTTTTCCAGGTCTGATTCGCCTTCTTTTTTAAATACTGCCAGGAAAAACCCCTCGCCTTTTAGCCGGTCAGGAAAAAAACGATAACCTGCAGCGCTGTGTTTTGGAGAATGCGTTTCTACAATATTCCAGGCAGGATCGGTTTGAAGAGGGAGGCTTTTTACCGGGTAAGTTTCCAGTAACCAATCTGCAATATCTTCATCTTCCTCCGCTGAATAAGAGCAGGTTGAATAAATTAATACAGCCCCTGGTTTGAGCGATCCGATTACATCGGTGATAATCCGCTGCTGCCGTTTACTGCACATGGCCACACTGCCCTCGGTCCATTCGTCCATGGCTGCTGCATCTTTGCGAAAAAGACCGCTGCCGCTGCAAGGCGCATCAATCACTATGCAATCGAAAAATTCAGGTAGTCGTTCAAAGTCCTTAGGATCGTTATTGGTTACGACTACATTTGACGCTCCCCATTTCGTTATATTTTCTGCAAGGATATTGGCCCTGGGTTTTATTACCTCATTACTCAGCAATAAACTATCATCCGAAATCAGGGATTGCAGCAGGGTAGATTTTCCACCAGGTGCTGCACAGAGATCGAGCAGCTTTAAGGGTTGTGTTAAGTTACAGGATTGCCGCAGCGCCTGTTCTAAAAACATACTACTCGCTTCCTGCACATAATATGCGCCGGCATGAAACAAAGGATCGGTAGTAAAGAGTGGACGTTCCTGTAAGTAATAACCATGGCTGCTCCAGGGTATTTTGTCCGCTTGCCATCCCGCTTGTGGCAGTGGCATTTTCCCGGGGTTGAGGCGTACGCTTACTGGCGGTGGCAAAGTATGTGCCTGCACAAAAGCGGGCATATCAAAACCCTCAGTATTTTGGATGGAAGGAATAAACCCCGGCGGAAAATGCATGAAAGCGAAGCTACGAATACAAGAAATTCTTTTTAACGCATCTTTCATTTACTGTGAAAAGAACCGGACTAAAAAAATGGAAACCAACTTTACTAAAAATTTTAAAAGGTATCGCTCGCACCGTTTCCTCCTGTTGCGGGATTGAAAAGTTTTTTTTGAAAGCTATGTCCTTTTACCAGAAATGAATTATACCCATCACCCGGTATATGGATCGGGTTCGCAATTAGATAGTTTTAGGATTGCAATGAAAATAGTCTTCCTCTCTATTTTCATTTGTTGCCCACTCTAAAAAAAATCAACCATGCGTATTCTCCTGGCATTTGCCTTTTACCTGCTCAGCTTCCAGCTTTCTGCACAGAAATTATCTTCCTATTATGATCCAGCGAAAAGAGCTTATGGATATAAGGATTCTAACGGCACGGTCGTTATTGCTCCGACCTATTCCCTTGCGATGGATTTTTCTGAAGGATTAGGTTTGGTAAGGGCAAACGAAAAATATGGATATATCAATGCCAGTGGCAAAACAGTTATCCCCCTTGTTTATTATAAAGCAAATTCCTTCTCCAGTGGGGTAGCAGCAGTATCTGATTCTACGCAGTATTTCTTCATTGACAAGGCGGGTAAGAAAAAAATCCCACAAAGCTTTGCCAATGCCAATCCATTCTCTGATGGTCTTGCAGAAGTAATGAATAAAGATCAATTGTGGGGATACATCAACATAACCGGAAACCTGGTGATTCCTTATCAATATACGGCTACACGATCTTTTTCTGAAGGCCTGGCTTTTACTTCAAAAGAAACCGGAACATGGCAGGCCATCAACCAAAAGAATGAAGTGAAGTTTACAAAACAGGCGGTTCGGATATGGCCTTACAGGCATGGCTTCGCTGCCATCCAGTTAAAAAATGAAGTGACTTATAACTATGGCAATGAATGGAATTTCATTAATAAAGAAGGCGAACTATTGAGCAATGACCGCTTTGAAGGCGTAGATTATTTTGATGGTAAAACTGCCAGTGTGCGCAATTATAACAGTAGTACACAGGGCAGTACATACGGCTTGATAGACAATACCGGGAAACTGGTAATACCCGCCATATATCCCTATTTGAAGAAATACGGTAAAGGCTATTTGTTCTCTACGGATACCGAAATGTCCCCGGCATGGTTTGGCTATATCAACGCTGACTTTGAGGTAGCGATTCCTGAGAAATATAAATTCAAAGGCACTTTTGGGGATTCGCTTTTTCTAGTACAGGTGAAGGAGAATTATGCAGTAAAATTAAACCTGCTAAACAAGAAAGGCAAAGAACTCATTCCATTGAGTTACCAGAGCTATGATTTTTACGACCACAAGAAAAACCCCATCCTTCTTTTCTATACCAATTATGGAACATCAATTCCGGGAAGAGTTTATAATATCCATACTGGATTGATTGGCCAGGAATTAATGTCTCCAGATATGAAGTATGAACTCTTTGTAGATACAAAAGCATATAGCACAACTCCCATAATGGATCTATCCGGAAAAGTGCTGGTGGACAAATCCTTTAATGTGATGTATCATTCCTCTTACAGAAATTTTGGAGCAGATACAGACAAATTTGAAAAGCTTAAAAGGAAGTTCCCGGTTGCAGGCAAAGACAGTACATGGTTTTTTGACAAAAAAATAAAAAAGCTGATACCACTTAAATACTTTGTGTTTAGTGGAGATGATTTTTCTGACGGCTTATTAAAAGTAACAAGCGATTTTTCAGCTAATGAATTTTCAACTAACGCCACCACAAAATATGGCTTCCTGGATTCCACTTTCAAACTGGTGATACCAATGACACTTTCCGCTGCCAGGAATTTTAAGGATGGCTTTGCCAGGATTGCTAAACCAACAGCAGATGGATTTTCTTACCATTACGGCTTCATTAATAAAAAAGGAATTGAAATTATAAAAGCCCAATTTGAAGATGCAACTGATTTTAGTAATGGATACAGTATTGCACAGCAAGCAGGCAAAAAAGATGGTATTGCAATAGTTGATAAAACGGGAAAAATAAAGACGGTAATTCCAGGTGTAAAATATTTCATTATGCTGGAAGCTGATAAAGACGGTTTGGTTTTTGCCGAAAGCACGCAAGGCAAATGGGGCTTATGGAATGTACAGGGAAAAAATATTATCCCTGCAGAGTATGACTTGAATAAGAACATCTATTCTTCTGTTCCATATTTCGATAAAAAAGGACAGGTTGCATTGAATAAAGATGGCAAGATGCTCATCTTTGACAAAGCAGGAAATCAGGTAAAATAATATTGAGCTTCACCGGAACTACCTATTCTATCTTCATCTGTTTATATATTGAGACCTCCACAGGAAGTTTAAAGTACAATTATAATTACAGGTGTCACCTTTTTGAAAGGTGACACCTGTAGGATTTATACAATATTGCGTTTGTACAAAAACGGTATTAAAAAGACAGTACAAGCTCCTGTGATAGCCACAATACCCAGCAACAATCCCTGGAACTCATTTGTGAGCAACGGATCCGAAGATCTCTGTACCTGCATAGAGCCAACCACTAAAAGTACCGTAAGGATAAAAGCAGCAGCCTGGAAGATAATTGTGCCCCTCTTAAGATAATGATGAAACAGGTAAAAGATGAGACCTGCTACAATTACTGCAATGAGCAGTGCGAAAATAACAGTGGACACATTGATAATCTCTGATAAAGAAAATCCGGTAATTCTTCTAAAGATGGTGTTATAAATAAGGCTGAGCAAGATAGCCGTAATGCCTGCAAATACACCCGCTAAAACGGACTTCGAAAATTCGGTATCTTCATAATCGTGGTTCATAAAACAATAATTTAAAGCACAATGTACTCCCCGGTTCTTAGGAGCCGGTTAAAGGCGAATTAGAAACTTATTAGAATAATTATCCGGGATATTTATCAGCAGACGGAAGCGTAATAAAAAATGTAGTGCCTTTGCCTACAACAGAATTAATATTGATCACACCGTTGTGCAGCTTTACAATTCGGTTTACCAGCGGCAGTCCCATACCAAAGCCACTTACCGTACTGCTTTCTTCAACCCTGTAAAAAGGATGAAATATATTTTCCATTTCATGTTCAGGTATCCCCTGACCATTATCTTCCACGGAAATTTGAATGTCTTTCTCCAGCACAGATAACTTAATCTTTGCCATCCTGTTAGCAGAAAACTTGCAGGCGTTTGAAACAATATTTTTTATAGCGGCAAATAGAAGGGTGGCGTTGCCAAATACAAGCAATTTTGTTTCGTCTTCAGGGAGCTGATCAAATTCAAGCTGTACCATATAGGCTTTATCCAGCTTGGCCATTTCAGCCGGAAAACGCATCAGCACTTCATCCACCCGAATGAGGCTAAGCTCTATGCCACCTGCATTCCCGGAAACTGCCGCAAATTCGAGCAGGGTTTGTGTGAGCTTACTTAGCTGCCGCACATCCTGGTAAACCGATTGCATCACCTGCTGGTATTCGCTCACATTCCTGTTTCGCAACAGCGAAACTTCCAATTGGCTCGAAATAGAAGTAAGCGGTGTAGAAAGTTCATGCGAAGCCACGGAGATGAAGCGACGCTGGATGTCAAAACTTTCCTGCAAACGGTTGAGCAAGTCGTTCAAGGTTTCCGTAAGGTAATTCCATTCATCTTTTGTGCGGCCTGGTTTAATTCTTTGCGCAAGACTGAGCGCCGAAATTTTCTTTACATCGTCTGCTATATTCCTGATAGGAAGCAAGAGCAACTTTGAAAAGAAATAACCAGATGCGAAAGCAATGATCGTGCTCCCGGCAAAACTTAGCCACAAAAAGAAACTCAAATATTGAAGCCCCTTTTTTCCCTGCTCATCGTAAGCTGCAGTTATAATAAGCATGCTGCCTGCAAGGTCTGGGTAAAGGATTACGTCTTTTATACCGGTAGAAAAATAGACCGTGTTGCCTGCTTTAGCCTGCTGCAATAACGTGGGGCTAACGCCAGGAGCCACAGCGCTGCTATCGGCATAACTGTATATTTCCTGGCCGGCATTGTTATAAGCTTGTACGGTTTTGTTTTTAAGCGACGAAGTGCCGGCTTCAATTTTATTGATCAGGAGCGCATCGTAGGTTTCTTGCTGTTGTAAAAGATCTGAAGTAGTGTGCGCCTGGTTAGTAAGTTGGGTCTTTATGCTTTCTATCCTTGCCGTATAAAAATAATAATAGGTAAGGCTGCAAATGAGCGCCATGAGCAAAGAGATCGTAAGGGTAAACAACAATGTTATTTTAATCCTGATATGCATCAATGGTCTTTTAAGATATAACCCATACCCACATGCGTTTGTATCAATTTCTGTTCTGAAAATTTATCTACCTTATTTCGCAGGTAGCTGATGTACACATCAATAACATTTGTATTGGTTTCAAAATCCACATCCCACACATTGATGGCAATATCTGCACGGGAAACTACTTTGTTTTTATTCCGGAGTAAATATTCCAGCAACTGAAATTCTTTTGCCGTGAGGTTGATGAGTTTTCCATCTCTTACGACTTCCTTACTATCCAGATTCATTTCCAGATCTCCTACCCTAAGCACATTGCCCACCGGCACATGCTGGCTCATCGTTCGCTTAAGCAGGGATCTTATTTTCAACAATAGTTCTTTAAATTCAAAAGGCTTTACCATGTAATCATCTGCCCCGGAATTATAACCTTCAACTTTATCGTTGAGCGTACTCATTGCCGTAAGCATCAGGATGGGAATATGTTCGTCTTTTGCCCGGATGTTTTTACACAGATCGTAACCATTGATTCCTGGCAGGTTTACATCGAGGATAACCAGGTTAAAGCTATGGGCACAAAACAGATGATAGCCCAGCTTGCCATCATAGGCTACCTCTACCAAAAATCCAATTTCGCTTAACCCAAACTTGAGGGTATCGGCAATTTTCTTTTCATCTTCAACAATTAAAATTTTACCTGCTTCCATCGTCTTGCTATAATAAATCTGTTGTCAATTTACTTATTATCTCTGTAGCAGCACGCTGAAACTAAGCGATTCTAATCAATTTCTAATATTGATTTAATGTGGGCTTCATAAGCCCGGCATACTTTTAATGCAAAAAAAATCTTTTAAAAAATCATCTATGACCGCAGACACTTTACAGGATATCCTTGTTCCGATTGATTTTGATGACAGCACCGAGTTTGTTGTTGCTCAGGCTGTGGAATTGTCTGCTGCAACGGGAGCTACCATTCACCTCCTGCATATTCAGCGGGCCACTGATGACGGAATGCCGGATGTGGCACAAAGCAATGAGATCATGTACGATAGTTCGAACCTTTTTGCCGCACAGGTACAAAAAAGATTACTGGAATGGAAAAACGCTATTGAAGAAACAATTCCTTTAATTAAAGTAAAAGCTTACCTGTCTGCCGG
>DGQO01000205.1:898-4697 GCA_002400445.1 Chitinophagaceae bacterium UBA4412 | reverse complement strand
TGAAACCATCAAAAAGATTGATAAGGCGTTTTCCTTTATGCAAAATAAGCCGGTACCCAAATACACATTTACCCCCGAAACGCCTATTGCAGCGCCGATCATTAAAGAAGTAGTAGGTCCTGATGCCGAGAGTGTAACCATGGGTTTCAGGCTACCCGGAAATAAGGACAAAGATGTGNNCTCATTGATTATAGTATTTTGTACATGAGCGGAAACGCTACCCAGGGGCAAACACTGGAGCAGGTAAAGGAACTGATGCTGGGTGAAATAGACAATCTTAAGAAAGGCAATTTTGACGATGACCTTATCATGTCCATCGTGAATAATCAAAAGAAGGCTGCTATCCTCGCCTCTGAAACATATAGCTCCAGGGCAAACAGGCTGATGGACGCTTTTACAAGTGAGCTCAACTGGCAGGAGCAGGTAGCTTATGTAGAAAATCTTTCCAAGATTAAGAAAAAAGATATTGTTGATTTTGCAAATAAATATTTTGGAGATAACTACGTTGCGGTTTTTAAACGTAAAGGAGAAGATCCTAATATCGTAAAGGTTGAAAAGCCTGCCATCACTGCGGTGGAAACAAACACGACCAAGCAATCTCCCTTTGTGCGTGCCATTAATAATATGCCCAGCACACCCGTAAGCCCGGTATGGGTAAACTATAAAACTGATTTGCAAAAATCAACGCTTGGGCCTGCAAGAATTCTTTATGTAAAAAATACAGACAATAGTATTTTCCGGCTTCGCTATCGTTTTGATATGGGCACCTGGAACAACAGGAAGCTGGGCATTGCAGCGCAATACCTTAGTTTTCTTGGTACAGAAAAGCAATCTGCAGAAGATATCAGCAAGGCATTTTATAAAATTGCCTGCAGCTTTAATGTGAGCGCAGGAGCAGAATATACAACGGTGGTCATCGAAGGCTTGCAGGATAACTTTGAAAAAGCCGTAAGTCTTTTTGAAACCTTGCTAGCTGATTGCAAGCCAGATGAAGCAGCGCTCACAGCGCTCAAAGCCAGGATTGCCAAATCCAGGACGGACGCAAAAGCCAATAAAGCAGCCATCCTTAATGGCCTCACGCAATACGCACGCTATGGCGCAGACAATCCTTTTAACTATGCCCTTACGGCAGCAGAATTGGAGAGTATTACTGCAACAGAACTGGTAAACCTCCTTCATAGCTTACATCAGTACAAGCACCAGGTCTTATATTACGGCCCGGCAGAGCTAAGCGCATTGAAGACGGGGCTTATCAGGCTGCATAAAATACCGGCACAATTTGCAAAAGCACCAGCGCAGAAAGTTTTTACACCTGCTACGCAGAACAAAAACAGCGTGCTTTTTACAGATTACAAAATGGTGCAAGCGGAAACCAGGTGGATCAGAAACAGTGAGCTTTACGATGCAAATAAAGAAGCAGAAGTTGCAATTTTTAATAACTACTTCGGCGGTGGCATGGGTGCTGTTGTTTTTCAAACCATTCGGGAGTCTAAAGCCCTGGCTTATTCTACTTACGCAGTGTATGTAACGCCAGAAAAGAAAACAGAACCTTATTACACCATTGCCTATGTGGGCAGCCAGGCAGATAAATTTAATGAAGCTGTTACGGCGATGAATGAATTGCTCAATGACCTGCCTTCCATTGAATCGAATTTTGAATTTGCCAAAAGCAGTTTGAAGAAAGACATCGAAACGCAACGCATTACGCAGGACGGTATCATTTTCAATTTCCTGGATGCGGAGCAAAAAGGGCTTACAGATGATCTGCGTAAGAAAAAATATGCAGCGATTGATAAACTTAGTTTTGCGCAGGTAAAAGATTTTCACAGTCATTATATTGCGCATAAGCCTTACACTTATGTAGTGCTGGCTGCTGAGGATAAAGTGAAGATGGAAGACCTAAATAAAATGGGTGACGTAAAGAAGCTGAGCCTCGAAGAAGTTTTTGGGTATTGATTTCTTTTAAAGTTTGTATAAAAAAAGCGGGCAGGTTTCTAAAAAACCTGCCCGCTTTTTAATGAGCGTTTTTAAGCGATTCTTTATTTAGTGCTTTGCATAGACTGGTAGATGGTTTCATGAATCTTAGGGCGAACATTCATATTACCCAGGGTATTGCTGCCAGAGGGATTCACCCGGTTGCTCAGGAATACAAAAACCATGTTGGATGCAGGATCTGCCCAGGTAGAAGTGCCCGTAAAACCGGTGTGGCCAAAAGTAGCTGCAGAAGCACTCGCTGTTGGATAAGCTTCTTTGCGGGTGGCGTTATCTTTTTCCGGCTTATCAAAACCAAAACCACGGCGGCTGATATCGCTCTGGTATTTGGTAAACATTTCTACAGTGGATTGCTGCAGGTAGCGATAGCCGTTAAAAGTACCTCCGTTCATGAGCATCTGCATCAGCGCTCCAATATCATAAGCATTACTGAACAGGCCAGCATGGCCGGCTACTCCTCCCATCATTGCCGAGCCAGGATCATGTACATAGCCACGCAATAACTGGGTGCGAAATTTAGTTTCTGCTTCCGTAGGTACCACGAGTTTTTCAGGCACAAACTGTAGTGGTTTAAAACCGATTGATGTTAAACCCATCGGTTTGTAAAATGTTTTCTGCACATATTTGTCCAGGCCCATACCCGTAACTTCTTCTACAATTTTGCCAAGGAAAATAAAGTCGTTATCACTGTACACGTATTTGTCCTGCGGGCCCAGCGGGCTTCTCAGTATCTTTTGCCGGATACTGTCTTGCCAGGCATTGGCCACGAAAAAATCTTTGGCCACCTGCACAGAAAAACTATCCGATTCCGTTGTTTGATAAATGCCGGGTATTGGCTTTCCCTCCGCATCAATGGTTTCTTTATAAAACGGAATATAGGCCACAAGGCCGGCCTGGTGTAATAAGATTTTGGAGATGAGCAAACTTGCTTTGTTGGTACCACGCACAAAGGGCAAATAATCTCCAAGCGTTTTATTCAAATCTATTTTCCCTTCATCATATAATTTCATCACAGAAAGGGTAGTTGCACATATTTTGGTAACGGATGCCATATCAAAAACTGCATCGGTACGCATAGGTTCTTGTTTTTCGTAGGTATAATAACCGTAGGCTTTTTCAAAAGCAATTTTTCCATCTTTTAATACCAGCACTACACAACCAGGTGCTGCCTGTTTAGCAACGGCATCATTGGCGATAGAATCAATTTTATCTAACAAGGATAAGTTCATGTTCCACTGGTTAGCGGCGGGTTTAATAGCTGCAGCCCCTTTGCCGAATTTNNTGTACTACCTCATCGTCTTCATAGCATATCACCAGATTTTTTGCATCGCACCAATTTTTTGCAGCATACGCATTGGCAAACTGGAAAATGATGGCATCCTTTTGTTGCAGCGCATTTACCAATGCAATTTGCGTAGCACTCAATCCGAAATTAGCCGCAGGTGTGCGACTGAGATTGTGCAAGGAAATTACGATACGCTTATATTTTGCCGAAACTTGATTTACAAAAGCCGCAACATCTGCTACCGACTTCACATTTTGGTCAGCATAAAATACATCAGCATTGTAGTCGTTTTTCAGCCTTGTGGCAAATGTATTTTCACTTTTTACCCCAATAGCAACCAGGGCCACATCACCGGCTTTATTATTATTCCAGGTGCCTAGCGGAAAAAATGTTGTGCCGGATTGCAGCGCCAATGTGATGGCATTTTCTGCCACTTTTCTTTTCATCGCTGGTATCTTTTCATTTAGTTCGGCAGTAAGATTATCCAGCACTATGGGCTGATAATTATTGAGGCCATAGCCA
>DGQO01000205.1:0-834 GCA_002400445.1 Chitinophagaceae bacterium UBA4412 | reverse complement strand
GCATCCGTAAAAGTGAGCCCATTGTAATGCAGGCTATCCCGCATGAGGCCACGAATATTTGCCGGCGATAAAGACGTAGCCCTGTTTGGGGTATTGTCAATGGCTGGAATATACAAGTGGGCGATCATCACGCTGCCCACACCAGCATCAAATATGCGGCGGAAAGGATAGAGTTCCAGGGAATCTAATTGTGCCATGGTTTTATTAATCACCGGCAAATCATAATGAGAATCTACATCTACATCGCCGTGCCCCGGAAAGTGTTTGGCACAAGCCATTACACCCACATCCTGCATACCTCTCATGTAGGCAATGCCATAAGAAGCTACTTTATACTTGTCTTCTCCAAAGCTGCGATCATTGATCACCGGGTTTGCAGGATTGTTATTGATATCCACAACCGGTGCATAGTTTACCTGTATGCCGGCACGTTTGCATTGCTCACCCACCAGGCGACCATATTCGTACACAATAGCAGAATCCTGCATAGCGCCCAGCATCATTTGCCGCGGTAATGGCAGCACGCTATCAATCATGCGCATACCAAGACCCCATTCTGCATCAATGCACATAAAAATCGGTGTTCGGGCCTTGGCCTGGAGTTTATTCATGATGGTAGCCTGCGCTGTAGGGCTGCCCTGGAAAAGGCATATTCCTCCAATATTATAGGTTGTAACCAGGGAGTCTACCTGCTTGTCAAAAAATGTGACTGTTTTAGTACGGCTGTCCATCGTAGAAAGACGCACTACCATCAATTGTGCAATGCGCTCATCGTTCCTCAGGGTTTTATATACGCTATCTGCCCAGGCAACTGAAGCGGCAGATTGAGCCTGT
>DGQO01000006.1 GCA_002400445.1 Chitinophagaceae bacterium UBA4412 | reverse complement strand
AATTTTCCGCCGGAATAAGCAAGCCCAACCACATTTGAAGCCCCCATCTTGATGGTATCAATATAGGTAGCCACCAGCGGATTTGGTGTGCTATAATCTTTCCAGTTTACCGTAAAATATTTATTGTTGAACACGGCAAGCATTTGACCGCCTGGTGTCATTACCACGTCGCCGCTTTGGCGATAGATATAATGGGTTCCAAAATCAATGGGCTTCAATGCGCCCAGCACGCCTGTTGTAAAGTTTACTTCCTGCAATTCCATGCTGAATACGTTACTATTAAAGTACCATACGTCACCATTTGCATCCCGGCAGCGTATATAGCTCAGATCTCCACCACTGCCATCATAATACATAATTGCCGGGTTACCATTTACTACAAACAAGCTTGTATACTGTCCTTTGGTTCCTGCAGCTTCGGGTGTGAGCAATGGCCCCCAAGCGGCGCCATCAGCATCCGTGGCCCGGATATATTTAAGGTCTAAATTAGTAGCGTCGTAAAATGAAATTGCCGGATTTCCGTTGATTACAGCCAGCGAAGTATATTGCCCAATAGTGCCACCAGTAGCCACGGCCAAAGAAGCAGCCCAGCCGCTACCGTTAGCATCTGTAGCACGGATGTAGCGCAAGTCCTGGGTGGAAAGGTCATAATAAGATATAGCGGGCGATCCATTCACCACTTCAAGGGAAGTAAACTGTCCGCGGTTACTTGCAGAAAATTCAAGAAGCGTGGGCACACCCCAGGCAGATCCATTTGCATCTGTAGCCCGGGCATATTTCAGGTCTGTATTTGTTTGATCATAATAGGCAATTGCGGGGTTACCATTCACCACTTTTAAGGAGGCATACAAACCTACAAGTCCGGGAGCATCTACAATAACGGGCGCAGCCCAGGCAGTTCCATTTACGTTGGTGGCCCTTATATATTTCAAGTCTGCATTCGTTGCATCGTGATATGCTACTGCAGGATTACCATTCACTATTTCAAAGGATGCATACTGCCCCACATTTCCTGTTGCGTCCAGCGTAACAGGCGTTCCCCAGGTGGTACCATTTACATCAGTAGCTCTCACAAATTTCAGGTCTGCATTCGTTACATCAAAGTACACGATAGCAGGATATCCGTTTACCATTCTCAGGGTAGCGTACTGACCAACATTTCCACCGGAAGCCACGAGTACGGGCGCTTGCCAGTCCACACCATTTACATCTTTTGCCTGCACATAATACAAATTTCCTCCACTGCTTGATTGATAAAATGCTGCAGCCGGCAATCCATTTACGATGGCACCAGAAGCATATTGGCCAATGGTTCCACTTGTGGCAGGCCGCACCGGTGGTAAACCTGTGGTATCTACAAAATTGATCTGGTATCCCAGGCCCGTAGCCGGATCAAATTCCACTCCCGCAACAAATTGATTCATGAAAGTGGTGAAAACGGGGTAGGAACTGCCAGGACACACGGTAGGCAACCAACGGTAAGTGTAGGTATTGTACACTCCGGCAACTAAAGAAATCTGGCTGAAATACAGATTACCGTCAAAAGGATTAAAGGTTACGGTAGAAAGATTAGAAGAAAATCCAGGTGCTGCAAGGCCTGGCTTACAGTTACTCCGATGCGTAAGCGTGTTTGTAGTGGCATTAAAATTAAAATACTTCATGGAGTCTGCGGCGGCTCCTGCACCACAGGTACTTCCATCCGCTACAGGTATGGATATTGTTGCGGGTTGTGCAAATACAGCCTGACTTTGCAACCACAGCAATAGAAACAGCAGCAACGCTGGTTTTCTATACCACAGCAATGAATTTTTCATGTTATAAGGGTTTATTAGGTAGATTCTTAGGGATGTAATTATGGGATGATCACTAATTTTTGAGATGCTTTTTCTCCGGTTTCACTCTCTAGCTCCACAAAATAATTTCCAGCCTGCAATCCCTTTGCACTTATCGTTAAACCGGAACCAGTAGTTGTATGTTGTTTACTTTCAAAACGCACCAGCTTTCCGCCAGCATCATAAATACGCACTTTAAGTGGGCCAGCCTGGCTGCCTTTCCAGTAAATATTAATAAAGGTTTTAGCGGGGTTTGGTGTAATTACAAACTGAGTACTGCCTGCATCTGCGGTGATGGGAATTACTTTACTATACATGTACACACCGTCTTGCTTGAGTGTTTTAACCCTGTAGTAATGTGTACCGCTTGTAAGTTGCAGATCTGTATAAGCAAAACTGCTCTTGCCCTGGTTATCTGCAGCTTTCAACATTGCAATGCTGGAAAAATGCGTTCCATCTTCACTTTTTTCGAGCTCAAAGGCTGTATAATCAGCAGGATTTTCTATATCCCAGGTAAGCGATGCATCTGCACCAACTTTACGACCGTAAAAATTTACAGCGTTATTGGCTAATACCGTGATAGAAGCATCCTTTGCAAAACTGCCATTGGCCAGTACCTGGGAGTAAGCATCGAATGTTACCGTAACAGGCGTAAAAGGCAAATTGTACGTCACCAGATTTCCGCCGGCGCTTAGCAGCGTTCCATTATCTACTTTGCTTATAATGCCATTGTCGTCATACATGATTAACAACGTATCCATGGTAGCAGGATTACTTCCCTGCACCCGCACGGCAATAGGCATCCTGAATTTTGTAACCGTGGCTAATTTTACGGTTTGAGGAAGATACAGCGCAAGTAAATTTCCTGCATTATTCCATTTGGCAGCATTATACTCCGCAAAGCCCCGGTTGTAAATCCAGTCGCTAAAAAATCCTGATAAATTCAGGCCACTCACGGCTTCCATGTGGCGTTGAACATCTGCGGTGTAAGCGTTTTTATATTTTAATAAGGGATCTGCCTGGTAATTTTTTAATGCCTGGAAGAATTTAGCATCGCCTAATAAAGTGCGCAACATGCTTATGACCATACAACCCCGCTCATATACATAAACAGACGGGTTGAAAATGCTGTTGATATCCGTAGTATCAATTTGAACTACTGGCTCA
>DGQO01000225.1:1773-5794 GCA_002400445.1 Chitinophagaceae bacterium UBA4412 | reverse complement strand
GTGCCTGCCAGCAGGAATTGTGGCAACGTAATCAAATTTGCAAATGGAGGAATCGTGCTATCGCTTGTAGCTATGCCGCTTACGATAAATCCAAAACCCATAAAAAGAACAAGACCCAGGAAACTAAGGAAAAGCATTTCTGCAAAAGTGATCCATCCGTGCACGAGTGTAAAACCGAAGAACAGGTAACCTACGCCTATGATTACGATTGCAGTGAGCATTTGAAATAAAACACGGCTCAAGCTTTCTCCTAAAATGATGTAAGTGCGGCTGATGGGCGTGGCGAAAAAGCGTTTTAAAACAAGGGTATTTCGCAAATTAAAAAACATAAAGGCTACACCAAATACACCTGCACTCAGAAGGGAAAAGCCAAGCTGGCCGGGAAGGATAAAATCAATGGTTTTGTACTGGCGAATTTCGGTAATGTCTTTTTTGTAATCGAAGTGAAAACTAGCAATACTTTCCCGGTCCTTAAAAATTTGATCACTAGCCTGGTTAATTTTACTATCCAGTATCGACTTTAATTGCGGCCATTGGTCATTGCTGGAGTTTGTACTCGTCATCCGCAAATTATAGGGTACAGGGCCGGAAGTATTTTTATGGATTGAAATGATACCGGCTATGCGCCCTTTTTGCTGGTCTAATTTTAATTTTTGGGAATCTGCATAATTTACAAAACGCAGCTCAGGAGAAGCTTTGAGCATTTGGTACAATTGGTTACTTGTATCAGAGCCGGGCTCAAGCACTACTTTGTAACTCTGTCTCCCACTGCTATTCCCTATAAAACCAAACACCAATATAAATACGAAAGGAAAGATGAAACTAAACACCAGGGCTGATGGGCTCCGCATGATGGATCGAAGGCTACCTTTTGTAATCGCCCACATGGCGGTCAACTGGCTATATTTCATTTATCTAAAAATTGAGTGTGCTAAATTATTGGAAAAAAAAATGAGAAAGCGAAAAGATCATAGACAAAAGTCGTATATTGTGATGACAAAAGTCGCAGTTATGAAAAAATCTCAAAAAAATGAGAAACCGATTCCAGTTTCCCGCCTCGAAGATCCGGGGGTACGCTATCATTCTGTAAAAGCACTACCTGCTTTAAAAGATTTTACATTTTCTGCTTTTAAAAAAATTGCCGATGAAGCCCCTTTTACCCAATCCGAGTGGGCAGGTATCCTCCACCTGAGTGAGCGCACGCTGCAGCGTTATGCAAAAGGCGATGGAAGTTTTGCTCTAATGAATGCAGAGCGGGCCCTGCAGGTTGCAAAAGTTTTAGACCAGGGAAAATTCACGTTTGGCAGCCAGGATGCTTTCTATAGCTGGCTTAAAAATAAGCCTGTAATGCTTGAAGGTAGTCTCTCTTTAGAATCACTTACTTCTGCCGAAGGTATTCAAATGGTGCTTACACAGCTTGCACGAATTCAACACGGTATACTCGCATGATTTTATACCGCCTTGCACACGCAGCGTTTGCAGATGACCTTAGTGGTACCGGCGCCAAGCTTTATGGCGGACGCTGGAATAGTGTTGGATTTCCTGCCATTTATACTACGGAAACCATCTCTCTTGCTGCCCTGGAGATATTGGTGCATACCGATAAACGACTGCTTCCGCCGGATTATCGATTATTGAAACTCGAACTCCCCGATAGCCTGAGCAATAGTATTATTACAAAAACAAAGTTGAAAAAAGAATGGAAGGACGATGTTGGTTATACCCAGTTTATGGGTTCAGAATTTATCAAAAATGCGGCTGCAATAGCCCTCAAAGTGCCCTCGGCCATTATTGACGAAGAAAATAATATCGTACTTAATCCATTACATGCAGACTTTAAAAAAATAAAGATCAAAGGCATCAGTACTTTTGCATTTGACAAAAGATTTTTTCTTGTAGATGAATAAAGTGTACTTGCTGCTGGGCAGCAATATGGGCAATAGTATTGAGCAACTTACCATTGCCCGGAAAAGGATAGCTGCACAAATTGGCGCTATCCAAAGAACGAGCGGTATATATCAAACTGCGGCCTGGGGTTTTACTGCTCAACCTGATTTTGTAAACCAGGTGCTCATTTGCCAGACCAACCTCCCCGCCCCGGAAATTATGCGTGTTATTCTAACTATTGAAGCGGCTATGGGTCGCAAGAGGTCGGTAAAGAATGCACCACGCATTATTGATATCGATATCTTGTATTTTAATAAACACATCATTGATACCGATGAACTCAAAGTGCCCCATCCTGCTATTGCAGCCCGGCGCTTTGTGCTTATTCCATTGAATGAACTTTCCCCGGCCTTTGTGCACCCTGTGCACAAAGTATCTAACCATGCGCTGCTCCTGGCATGTACAGATACCTTGGATGTGAAAAAAATTTAACAACTACTGGAGCGTTTGAGGTTATTTTGCAGCCGGATGAAATACAATTTTGTAACCATAGAAGGAAATATTGGGGCTGGCAAAACAACCCTTGCTCATTTATTAAGTAAACATTACAATGCCCGGCTGGTTTTAGAAGAATTTGCAGAAAATCCTTTTCTGCCAAAGTTTTATGAAAGCCCCGATCAATACGCCTTTCCGCTTGAATTGTTTTTTATGGCAGAGCGGTACAAGCAACTTAAAGAATTGCTACAAACAAAAGATATGTTTCAGCANNATGAAGAGTTTCGGTTGTATCAAAAACTCTTCGACATCATCAATCCGCAGATTGTGCAGCCGGAAATTTTAATTTACCTGCACACGCCTGTAAACAAACTCCAGGAAAACATCAGGAAAAGGAACAGGCAATATGAGCAATCTATTCCCAATGATTATTTATTCAGCCTGCAGGAAACCTATACCCAATACATTAAACAACATAATATTAAAACGCTTTTTGTAGATGCTGCAAACGCAGATTTCCTGGGCAACGAAGACCACCTGAAAGTAATTACAGACGCACTCGATAAAGAATATGAAAACGGGCAATACTATTTAGTACTTCCTTAAAAATAGAAATACACCATTTGGCTTATTCACTGGCACATAAAGATCCGTACGCTCCCCTACGGCACAGAGAATTCAAATTTTTTATTATTGGGCGTTTTATTTTTATCATGGGCCTGCGCATGACGGGCACTGTAATAGGATGGTGGATTTACCTGATCACCAATAGTCCGCTGGCTCTTGGCCTGGTTGGTTTATCTGAAGTGATCCCTGCACTTTCTCTTGCCCTATATGCCGGGCATTATATTGATGTTCATGAAAAACGGAAACTTTTGCTGCGCTGTATTTTGCTCTATATCCTTTGCAACTGTGGTTTTATTTTTCTATCCTCTTCCGTAGCTACAAACCAATTTCATCACTGGACGCTGGCCGCTCTCATCTGTGGGGTAATTGCTATTACCGGTGCTGTGCGGGCTTTTAGCGGCCCCACTTTCTCGGCGATGATTGGTCAAATTGTACCTAAAGAGCAGCTACCCGCTGCAGCTTCCATCAGTTCGGCCACCTTTCTTATTGGGTCCATTATGGGGCACGCAGTGGGTGGCTTTTTTATAGCTGCCCTGGGTATTCATGGAAGTTTTTATGCAATTCTTCTCTTCACTATTGCGGGATTTTTACTGCTCAGAAATATCGCACAAAAACCCATCCTGCATATTGCAGCTACAAAAACCTGGCTCAGTGTAAAGGAAGGTTTGCAGTATGTTTTTAAAACGAAAGAAATTCTTGGAGCGTTAACGCTTGATCTTTTTGCGGTACTTTTTGGCGGAGCCGTGGCAATGGTTCCGGTATTTGCAAGGGATATTTTGCATATAGGTCCGGAAGGCTTTGGATGGCTAAATGCTGCCGCAGATATTGGATCTATTTCTACCGTAACTTTTCTCACTTTACGCCCACTCAAGGGCAAGCAGGGGAAAACATTGTTTTACGCCGTGGGTGCATTTGGTTTATGTATCCTGCTTTTTGCTATTTCTGGAAGTTTCTGGCTTTCGTTTTTTGCATTGATGATGAGCGGATGCATGGATGGAATAAGCGTAGTAAT
>DGQO01000225.1:0-1726 GCA_002400445.1 Chitinophagaceae bacterium UBA4412 | reverse complement strand
ATGACGCTCGCTGTTACCATCATTACCTGGTTTAAAGCTCCTTCTTTGCGAAAGATGGAGTATTAATCTTTTTTCCTCTCCATCAATTTCTCCAACACGAAATATACTGCCGGGCAAAAACCTGCATTCTTTAGAGTTATGCTCTGTCTTTTGAGCAAGACGTCTTCATCAGTGTAGGGAAAGCGGCTGCAATCCGAAGGACGCACCTCGTAAATACTGCAGGCATTATTTTCCCCTAAGAAGCTACATGGCTTTGTTTGCAGCACATAATCTCCATCACCGTCTACTTGCAGGTAGCGCTCTATAAATTCACCTTCCTTAATTTTCAGGTATTTTGAAATACGTTTGATATCCGGGGTCTTAAACCGGGGTGAATAGTTTTTGCAGCAAGCAGCACAATCCAGGCAATCGATGTTCTCAAAGGCCTGCTCGTGCAAATCCGGCAACTGCCGTAGTACTTCGTTTTTGTTTGCCCGCTGAAGGAGTTGCTTATATAATTTTGTACGCTCTGCCGATCGTTTTTGCCAGTTGCGGAAAAAATCTTCCATGGTGCAAAGATAATGGGACTGGCAAAAACCTAAGCCAGGAACAGGTTTGTGCTGCAGTTTTCCACACCAGGGAGCTTAATCCTTTACAGAAGAATATTTGTAGCATACATGACGTAAATTTGCGCCTGATTTGGCTACCCTGCCAGCCTCTTTGGCGCCCTATTAACGCATACCAATAAACGCAACGTTATGAATCTCTTTGAGCTACAAAGAAATGAATTTACCCAAAGGCATATTGGCCCTACAATCCAGGAGACCGCTGAGATGCTGCAAACGATTGGGGTACAATCCCTGCAAGAGTTAATTGACAAAACTGTACCTGCAAGCATACGGCTTCCAAAACCGATGCAAACTTCAGCGCCACAGAGTGAGCAGGAGTATTTGAAGACCCTGCGGGAAACGGCCTCGCTGAATAAGGTATTTAAAACCTATATCGGCCGCGGCTATTATAATTGCATCACACCTTCTGTAATACTGCGAAATGTTTTTGAAAATCCAGGATGGTACACACAATACACGCCTTACCAGGCAGAAATTGCACAAGGAAGATTAGAAAGTTTACTAAACTTTCAAACGATGGTGAGTGACCTCACGGGCTTACCAATANNTTTGCTGGATGAAGGTACTGCTGCTGCAGAAGCTATGGCAATGCTTTTCAATCAAAAAAATAAAGACCACGAGCATGTGACTTCCGCACGGTTTTTTGTAGATGAAGCTATTTTTCCGCAAACTAAAGAGATACTTATTACAAGAGCGCAGCCGATAAATGTTGAGCTTGTATTTGGAAGTTACCAATCTGCCCAACTGGACGAAAGTTATTTTGGTGCAATTGTGCAATATCCTAATAGCAACGGTGCCATAGAAGACTATCGAAATTTTATCGAAATGGCGCATGGCGAAGACGTATTAGTGGTGATGGCTACTGATTTGCTGGCACTTGCATTACTTACTTCGCCTGGCGAGCTTGGTGCAGACGTAGCAGTGGGAAACGCTCAGCGATTTGGCGTTCCATTGGGTTTTGGCGGACCGCATGCAGCTTTTTTTGCCACAAAAGATGAGTTTAAACGCAACATCCCCGGACGTATCATTGGTGTAACGCAGGATGCCCAGGGCAACCGTTGTTTGCGCATGGCATTACAAACCCGTGAACAACACATCAGGAGGGAAAAAGCGACCAG
>DGQO01000042.1:9083-12060 GCA_002400445.1 Chitinophagaceae bacterium UBA4412 | reverse complement strand
ATTTAGCAGTATGAGCAGGGGATTTGTAAAAGAAGATGACCAGGAAGAAATTCCATTTGCGGCACAAATGGAATTTCTTCCTGGTCATCTTCTTTTACAAATCCCCTGCTCATACTGCTAAATTTTTCTGCTGTAATGTTGCTAATCCTAAAACAATTTTAAGGCCAACGACACTGCTGGTACTGCTGTTCAACATACTCAAATAAATATCCAGCATCAATAGCTCTACATAAACAAAAACCTCCCGGGCGGGAGGCTTTTTGTAAATAAACATTTTCAAAATCCTAATCGAAAACTTCCTGGTTCAAATGAACTTTTGTCATTTCTAAGAAATGATTTTGCAAAATATGCAACGGTATCGAATGATAGAGATGGCGGTGCTCATCCCTGTACCACACCTCCATCCTGGAGAAATCATTCTGGGCAGGAACCAGGATTCGAAATGCACCTTTTGAATACTTAACTGTACCATCGGCATTTACTTCCCGGTGAAATTTCAGGCCAAGCAATTCTTCGTCGCTGATGGGAAGCGGAAATAATTGATTTTCTTCATACCAAAAATCCTGTACGCCATTGTTTATGCAAACCTGCTTTGCAGCAAAATTCAATTCAGTTACTTCTCCCCTGCGCTTATCGCCATCATTATCCACGATTAAAAAGTCGCCGGTTTTTACTTCATTAATATTGATCATAGTGATAAGTTTTATACAATATAACTATCTCTCCCCAAAGCAACAAGCAAGCCGGCAGTAAAACTAGCTTCGCTTTTTATAGTTCAGGATGGCCCAGCCGTTAAATACAACTGCAAAACCAAAAATCTTCAAAAGCTGAAGTCGAATGTCGAACAGGCTGCTACCTTTTAGAACTACCATCCGCATTACATCAATAAAATAAGTGATCGGATTAAATTTTGTAATCCATTGTGCCCAGGCAGGCATACTATCTATGGAGGTGTAAAGACCACCCAGGAGGATCATAATCATCATTAAAAAGAAAGAAAATAACATCGCCTGCTGCTGTGTAGAGGAAACAGTAGACAATAATAACCCCAGGCCAAGCACAGCTAAAAGATATACGGCTCCAAAAACATAAATGGTTATAAAACTACCAGCGGGCACGATGCCATAAAATATCCAGGCTATAAACAGCCCGATAGAAAGCACCAAAAGACCAATCACCCAAAACGGGATAAGCTTCCCCAAAATGAAATGATATTTTTTAATGGGCGTAACGTTGATCTGCTCAATGGTACCAATTTCCTTTTCCTTCACAATATTGATAGCGGTGAGATTGGAACCTACCATGGTAATGAGCAGTACGATAATACCCGGCACCATAAAATACTTATAATTCATCAAGGGATTGTACCAGGTAGTAGGCACAACATTTATATGCACTTCCGGGCTGAACCGTGGCGACTGAATCCACTCGGTGCGCACGGTGCTATTATAATCCTGTATAATGCTGCGCAAATATGCACCTCCCAGGTTTGCTTTTACGCCGTTGATCGCATTGATGGCCATGAAGAGCTGCGCTTTACTTTCACTGATAAGGTCTTTCTCAAAACCCCGTGGAATTTCAAGTACTAAATCTGCCTGATCTTTCTCCACCTCCAGCAACGCATCTTGATAAGAAGCGGTATAAGTAGTAAGGTTGAAATAGCCTGATGCGGTTATCTTCTGAATTAACTGCCGTGCATATTCGGAATGATCATGATCTGCTACAGCAAGCTTAATATGTTTTATTTCATAATCAGCTGCCCAGGGCAGCAGCAGGAGTTGCACCACGGGCATAACAATGATCAGCCGGAGAATNNGGTGCGTAATGCTCCATGCTGGTCTGTACGAGGCAGAATACTCATTCTATATCATTATGTCAATCTTATTTTAAATTTCTTGATGGCCATCAGCAGGAAAAATAAGAGCATACCATTGAGCACTAACAATTCCTTCCATATTACCGAAATGCCAAGGCCTTTGAGCATTACGGATTTCACCATCGTATAATACCATTTAGCCGGAATAAAATTTGAAACTGTACGCAGCGGCAGCGGCATATTTTCTATAGGGAACATAAAGCCGCTGAGCATCACAGTGGGCAGTAGTAGAGCCACCAGGGTTATAAACAAGGCAGTTTGTTGTGAATCTGCCGCTGCCGAAATCAATAGCCCCAGCGCCAGCGACACCAGGATAAACAATACACTCACGCCTATCAGTAAGGCTAAGCTTCCATTGATCGGAATTTCGAGCACATATACACTGAGTAAAAGAATTGTGGCGATATTGATGAGGGAAAGCAGCAGGTATGGTACCGCTTTGGCAATAATAACGATATAAGGTTTCATGGGAGACACGAGCATAATTTCCATAGTGCCCATTTCTTTTTCCCGCACGATCGTAATGGCTGTCATCATGGTGCATACAAGCAGCAGTACCATGGACATTACCCCCGGCACAAAATTGAAAGCGCCTTTCAGTTGCGGATTGTACAGCATGCGGTAAGTGGTATTAATGCTGTACGGAAGGTTTCGGTTGCTGGTAATACGTTGCTGGTAATCCATAATGATTGCCGTAGCATAATTCGTAAGCGTGTTGGCCACATTGGGATCAGAAGCGTCAGCAATCAACTGTACACTGGCCTGGTTAAAGTGCCCTAGGTCTGCATCAAAGTTTTTGGGGAAAACTACAGCCAGCTTAATATTCCCTTGTTTGAATTGCGGTTCTATCTCACCATACTGTTGAACAATGCTTACAACGTCAAAATATTGGCTTGCATCCAATTGTGCAATGATGGCATTTGTAGCAGCATCATGAGATTCATCCAGCACAACGATCTTTGCATTCTTCACTTCGTTCGTTAAGGCGAAACCGAAAATAATAATTTGCACTACCGGCATCACGAGAAGAATAATAATCGTGCGCTTATCTCGCCAGATATGCAGGAATTCCTTTTTTACAAATGCCCGAAATTGTTTCAT
>DGQO01000042.1:0-9013 GCA_002400445.1 Chitinophagaceae bacterium UBA4412 | reverse complement strand
GCCGCAGCTTCATAAATCATGTTCCAGAATTCTCGCCTGGTTACAGGATCGACGCCGCCAGTGGGCTCATCTAAGAACACGATTTCCGGCTCATGAAAAATAGCAGAGGAAAAAGCTAGCTTTTGCTTCCATCCCAGGGGCAGCGATTTTACCAATACATTTTCTGATGCTTCCAGGTGCAAATGCTCCAGGATATATTTTGTTTTCGTTTTTATAAAGGCGGAAGATTTATGATAGATGCCGCCGTAGAATTTCAGGTTTTCTTTTACAGTAAGGTCATCGTACAAAGAAAACTTCTGGCTCATGTAGCCGATACTGCTTTTTATTTTTTCCGTTTCCCGAAATACATCAAAACCCGCTACAGTGGCGGTCCCGCTGCTGGGCAATGATAAGCCGCAAAGCATGCGCATAGCCGTAGTTTTACCGGCGCCATTTGCACCAAGAAAACCAAATATTTCTCCCCTGCGCACTTCAAAGCTGATATGATCTACAGCCACAAAATGACCAAAGCGTTTAGTAAGTTCATGCGCAGAAATGGCAATTGAATCTGTCATGTGTTTTTCATTAATGCGATAAAGCAATCTTCTATACTGGGTTCTGCATCTCTCCACTGCACCTGCTCTTCCTTATGATCATCTACAAAATTTTGTAATGCAGCAATAGCCGGTGCATCCTGCAGCACCACGTGATGATACTCTCCGAAAGGATACACATCCTTTACAAAACTTTCCCTTTGTAAATTCTTCATGAGCTGCAGCATATTTGGCGACTTCACAGCCTTCATGGGGTAAGAAAAACCATTCACAATTTGCTGAGGTGTATCGATGGATAAAATGCTTCCATGCTGCACCAGGGCTACCCTGTCGCATAAGTCCGCTTCATCCATATAAGGCGTGGATACCAGGATACTAATACCCTGCTCATTTAACTTACGCAGCATCTCCCAAAACTCTTTACGAGACAGCGCATCCACGCCGGTGGTGGGCTCGTCTAAAAACAAAACAGAGGGGCGATGGATGAGCGCACAACTTAGTGCCAGCTTTTGCTTCATACCGCCCGAAAGTTTCCCTGCACGACGATCTTTGAAAGGCTCAATCTGCACATAGATATCGTGAATAAGATCGTAGTTCTCTTTTATGGTTGTATTAAAAATTGTAGCAAAGAACGAAAGGTTCTCTTCAACCGTAAGATCAGGATAAAGCGAGAAGCGGCCGGGCATATAACCTACCCTGCTGCGGATGGCCTTGTAATCTTTTTGCACATCGAAACCATCTACTTGTGCAGACCCACTATCTGCCAGTAAGAGCGTGGTAAGGATGCGAAACAATGTAGTTTTACCTGCACCATCGGGGCCAATGAGACCAAATAATTCTCCTTTACCTACATCGAAAGAAATATCATCAAGCGCAACAATGGGTTGCTTCTTGCCATAAGATTTCCTGATATGGTTAACGCTTACTGCCAGCATCACTCAAAATTCATTTCGCCATACATACCAATTTTAAGAAACCCGTCATTTTGCACCCTCACTTTGATGGCATACACTAAGTTTGCCCGCTCTTCTTTAGTCTGTATGGTTTTAGGTGTAAATTCTGCTTTATCCGAAACCCAACTTACGGTGCCTTTGTAGGACTTATAACCACCGTTGCCATCATCTGTGAGCACTTTCACTTGCTGGCCAAGTTTTACCTGGGGCAATTGATTTCCGGTAATGTAGGCACGCAGGTACAGGTAAGATAAATCGGCTATTTTATAGAGCGCTTTACCCGGTGCGGTCACTTCTCCCTGCTCCGCATACTTCGTAAGTACAGTACCATTCACGGGATTCACGATATTGGATTTGCCCGCCTGATCGTTGAGCTGGGCCACACGTTTTTTAAGCGGATCTGTTTCACTCATCACAGCACGATTTTGCGTGGCAACGTTACTTCGCTGCACATTTATTTGCTGTTCTGTTACAGCCTGCTGCCTGCTCAGCACATCAATTTGCGCATTGAGATCATCAAGTTGCTTGCCCGTGGCGGCATCCGCTTTAATAAGATTTTGCGTTCGCTGCTTTTCATGCATCAGGTTTTTAATTTGAGCTTGCTGCACAGCCAGTTGATCCCTCAGCAATTGTACCTGCGGGTTTACATCTGCGGTTTTTTCTTTTAACGCAGCAATGCTTGCTTCTACCTGCTGCTGTTGCAGGTTGATATTTTCTGCGTCTATCTTGCCTACCACACTATCCTGGGCGAGTTTGCTTCCTTCCTCTACACTAAAGCGGAGAATTTTGCCGGGCAATTCTGCAGAGACGATAACTTCATCGGCTTCAAAACTTCCTGAAGCATCAAAATCAGGCTGGTTGCTTTTACAGGCTGTCATCAGCATGGGAAGCACAAAGATTGCGGCGATACGTTTGATTTGCATATGCATTATTGTTTTCCTGAAATAGTTGAATAATTTATTTGGGCTTGCACTAATTGTATGCTGTGCAAAATGAGTTGTTGCCTTGCCTGGTCTTCCGCAGTTACCTCACGCAAGTAATCGATTACAGTGGCTACACCATTTGCCAGTTGCGCTTCTGCTGCAAGTTTCACCTCGGTGCGCAAACTAATGATGGCTGTATCTTTTGAGATAAGGGATTGCAGTTTCTGCACTTCTGCCATTTGCTGCGCAAGAGCAGTATTGCTATTAAGTAAAAAAGTTTCTTGCTGCACGACTATCATTTGCTGGCTGAGTTGCACAAGGCGCTTTTCATTTTTCCGGGTGTATAATCCACCAAAATTCCAGTTGAGGCGTAAGCCTGTGATATAAAAAAGGTCAAAGTCGTTTTGCAACATATTTAACCCGGGACGGCCGTATCCACCTTGTGCAAATAAACTTGCTTTGGGCATATTCTTACTGCTGATCAAATGCAATTGGCCATCCAATAATTTCTGCTGGCTTTCAAATAATTTTAGCTCAGGCCGGCTGATGATGCTGTCCAGTAAAATCGTTTCACCGGGAGGGATAAGAACAGTATTACTTTGTAACGGCTTGCCGATGAGCAAAGACAGTACTTGCAAAAGTCCTTTTTTAGATGCGGTGATTTCAATTTCCCGTTGCTCTGTCTTGAGCACTTCAGCTTTGAGTAAGTTGAGGTTAGAGCGAAAAGCTACACCATTGACTACCTGTGCTTCTGTGCGGCTGATGCCCCGAAGCAGGTCGGCTTTAATGAGAGAGACTTGCTGAAGCTGAGCATCCAACAATAAAGCACCCAGGAAAACCTGGTTAATGCGTTCCTTCAATTGGTAAAGTTGCACATCTACCTGCTCTTGCTCTGTGAGAGCTTTTAATTGCTGAAGATTTTTTTGATCTTTCAATACGCCGCCATCGTAAATCAATTGGCTGGCATCTGCCACGATCTTATATTGATCTTTTGCAGGTGGCGTAACCTGCAGACCGGGAAGCTGAATGGGCAGCCGGGTAACATCCGACTGATAGCTGGCCTGCGCACTTAAGGAGAACTGCGGCAAAAACCCTTTAGCAATATTCTCCAGCGTAAGCGAACTGGTTTGGTTGATCAGTTCCTTTTGCTTACTCACCGGGTAATGCGCTTGTGCCAGGTCGTAAGCTTCCTGCAACTTCATGGTAGGCTGTGCAGATAAGGCCATCGGAAAAAGCAAAAACCAAAAAAGGTGTTTCTTGCTCATTATGTTTATTTTTTAATAGAATCAATAATAAATTGGGGAACAGATTTTCTTCGTTCATTAATCAGGGCAGTAAACTGCTTCTCAGATAACCTCAATGTGAGTTGAAACATGGGCTTACCTACAAATGGGAAAATAGTCATGGAAAGCAGGTTGAGCATAAGTTGGTTCGGATCTACTTTCCTAATGGTTCCTTTCTTCACTTCAGCATCTATCTGCTGCAAAAGCTTAATCGGCTTGGGCATTGCAGTTTTAGCCCATACCTTTTTTAGAAAGTTATCGGCATCCTGGTTTAATTCATTCAAAATAAACCATGGCATATAGGGGTGCTGCAGCATCACATCAATATATTCATCTACAAATTTTTCAATTTTTTCAAACAACGGTAAGTCAGCATCAAAAATGATATTTAAACGAGGAAAGAAAAGTGCTGCCTCCGCCATAAAAATGGTGTCAAATAACTTTTCCTTGTCCTTAAAGTAATAGTGTAACAGCGCTTTGTTAATACCAGCCTCATCAGCAATATCCTGCATCCTGGCGCCTGCCATACCTTTTCGGGTAAATACTTTTCGGGCTGCTGCCAGTATGGTAGCCTCCGTTCCTATTTGATCCGTCTTCTTGTTTTTAACCATAGAGTTTAACCATTTGGTTAAACAAATGTAAGCGACCATTTCCAGAATAGATAATATTTTTTTTTGACAACCAGGTATGAGGCGGGCATAAAGGAAGCGACGAGCATAAAAAAACCCGATGAAACTGATGATTCAGTTACATCAGGGTTTAATGGCTATTCTACTACAGAAACATTCCTTAGCGAAACTACTCTTCCTATTCTGCCCAGCTCATCACATAACCTTCGTTTTCTATGGCAAGAGCTTCTGTGGTGAGTTGTAGTGGCCGAAAAGTATCCACCATCACCGCAAGTTCTTTCGTTTCCCTGGCACCGATACTTTTTTCAACAGCACCGGGATGCGGCCCATGCGGAATTCCGGCAGGATGAAGGGTAATCATTCCCCGGGTAACATGCTTGCGGCTCATAAAATCACCATCTACATAATACAATAATTCATCACTATCAATATTGCTGTGGTTATAAGGGGCAGGGATAGCATCGGGGTGATAATCATACAATCTTGGTACGAAACTGCATACCACGAAAGCATCCGTTTCAAAAGTTTGATGCACGGGCGGTGGCTGATGCACACGCCCGGTGATAGGCTCAAAATCATGAATAGAAAAAGCATAAGGATAGCAGCAGCCATCCCAACCCACCACATCAAAAGGATGTGTACCATAATGGATACCGTAGAGCTGACCTTTCTTTTTTGTTTGAATAAGGAAGTCGCCTTTTTCATCCAGGGTTTGCAAATTTTCCGGAACCCGGATATCCCGCTCACAGAAAGGAGAATGCTCCATTAACTGCCCATTGCGGCTCATGTATCGTTTAGGATAATGAACCGGATGAAAAGACTCAACAATAAACAGCCTGTTGTTTTCTGTGTTGAAGGTTGCCTGGTAAATAGTTCCCCTTGGCAGCACAATATAGTCGCCGGGCGAAAAAGGTAATTCGCCATAACATGTTTTTATAATACCGGTTCCCTCATGCACAAAAATAATTTCATCAGCATCCGCATTTTTAAAGAAGTAATTGGTCATGCTCTGTTGCGGAGCAGCTAAAACGATGTGGCAATCTGCATTTACGAGAACCGGCTTTCGGCTTTGCAAATAATCGGCTTCGGGTTTTAGTTTAAATCCCTCGAGGCTCCGATGCTTAAGCATCTTCTCTTCTGCAATTTTTGGAGATACATCTATGGGCGCATCGCATTTTACAATGAGCGTAGGTGCATAAGTATGGTAAAGCAAAGCATAATCATTAGAGAATCCTTCGGTAGAAAAAAGCTGCTCTGCATACAGCTCACCATTTGGCTTACGAAATTGTGTGTGACGCTTGTGCGGTATCGTGCCCGCTTTATGATAATGTGGCATTATACATTGTTTAAAATTAAAAATGGGGAAGAACAATATCAATCTGCAGCCCAGCCCTCACAAAGCGCCTGCACCAGGAAATAATATTTCCAGGTACGTTTGTCAATTGGGTAAGTAAAGTTCCGGTGAAATGGCAAAGCGAAACGTTTGATTGGTGATATGTAACTTCATTCAAATTTACACTTTTCAACCCTATTGTTTTGACAAAAATCGGTTTACTTTCAGATACGCATGGCTACATTGATCCGCTGATTTTCGAACATTTTGCGGCTTGCGATGAGCTCTGGCATGTTGGCGATTTTGGTAGCCTTGAACTGGTAAAAGCCTTGCAGGACTTCAAGCCGTTAAAAGGCGTGTATGGCAATATTGATGATGCATCTATCCAGCATCAATTTCCGGAAGAGAACTTTTTTAACTGTGAAAATGTAGCGGTGTATATGCGCCACATTGGTGGTTACCCAGGCCGCTATGCCACGGGCGTAAAAGACAAAATCATTGCAAATGGGAGCCGGCTTTTTTTAAGCGGGCATTCGCATATTCTTAAGGTGATGTTCGATGAGAAATTGAATTGCCTGCATATAAATCCAGGCGCTGCAGGCAAGCATGGCTGGCATAAAATGAAAACGATGATTCGATTTGAAATAGACGATGCAGAGATCCGCAATCTGGAAATTATCGAACTGGGAGAGCGGGGATCACTACGATAGCACGATCTATTTTTTAGAAAGCCTGACTTTTCCAGGCTCGCTGATGGCAGACGAACGGGTAAAATTTTTAATGAATTCAAGCTTCCTGAAACGCAACGCACTCCAGTCTTCATCGATGGCCACCATACGAACTGGCTCATAGCCTAACCTACCAAGGCTTTCCCAGCCATTGTCCCTGTTAAAACTACAAGTAAAGTTTTTAGAAGTTTTTTTAGGATACGCAAACCAAAGCAGCCCATCTCCTTCCAAAGTTTTTGCAGCCAGTTCAGCATAATGATTCACTTCTGATTGCTTAGTGCAAAATGCCAGGATGAAAAATGCTTTTTCATTTGCACGAATTGCTGTTTTCAAGTTAGCCAAAGCTCCCATCTCCTCCATGCAGGTATGAAAAGTTGCTGGACTGTTGAGCACATGCAAAACAGCCTGGTTACTATAATTGAGTTTTTTGAAAACGGGATGCATCCTATTTATTTATATACCCGGAAACCAGGGCCTGGCAATACCTTCCCGGAAAGGCCAGGGCACCACTGCAAGAATGATGATAAGCGCTAGCAGGCAGAGCAAACCTGTTGTGCTGTAAGCAGATTTTTTAGACTTACTACGAGCCACTGTTATCAAAATGATAGCTATGATCATTCCGGAAATATGCTCCACGGCCCAAAAGCGCATAGCGCTATCTTTCATTACTGCCGCAAATCCATTGGTCTGTATAAGTTTATAGCCAAAGTTGCCCACAAAGTACTGGTACAATCCAAGCAGCAAAGTGAGGTGCGCAGTAATTACAAGCCAGAGGCTCGTTTTTTTTACCGCAGCATTTTTCATAAATGCCTGTATGATGGTAATCAGCAAAAAGATAATAATGATCCAGCGTAGAAAATTATGAAGGTGTAGTAAGCCGTTATACATAGTTGGTTGTTTTTGGTAATTGTTTCAAAGCTACTGCAAAATACAATGGAAGAACTCAAAATACAAATGCCCCGATAATACTACCGGGGCATTTCAACATCAAATTTATTTTAATTGGCTACCCAGTCGGCTATAAAAATATTAGTGTCTCTTGTGCCACCATTATGCCGGTTGCTGCAAAACACAATCTTTTTTCCATCCTGGCTAAACATGGGAAAAGCATCAAAACCTTTATCTCTTGAGATCTTCTGCATATTTTTTCCATCCAAATCGCAGATGTACATATTAAACGGAAATCCTCTTGGATACTCATGGTTACTGCAGAAAACGATATGCTTACCGTCCGGCGTAAAATTAGGAGCCCAGTTTGCTGCGGGCAAGAAGGTAATTTGCTTTGCATCCGAGCCATCGGCATTGGCTACCCATACTTCCATATTAGTGGGAGCTACCAGGTTTAAGGCCAGCAGTTCTTTATATTCTTTTTGATCTGCTTCTGTTTTTGGCCGTGAAGCACGCCAGATAATCTTGCTGCCATCTGGACTAAACCAGGCGCCGCCATCGTAGCCCAGCGCAGTTGTAATTCTTTTTACATTGTTGCCATCCAGGTCCATGGTGTACAAATCAAGATCCCCATCACGCATAGACGTAAATACCATTTTATCTCCTTTTGGAGAGATAGTAGCTTCTGCATCGTATCCTTTAGTATGGGTAAGTTGCTTTACGATCTTGCCATTAAGATCCGCTTTAAAAATGTCGAAACTTTCGTATATCGGCCAGATATAGCGGTTGCCATACTTTGCACGATCTGGCAAAGGAGGACATTCGGTGCTGCCCAGGTGCGTGGAACCATAAAGGATATGCTTTCCATCCGGATAAAAATAGGCACAGGTGGTGCGGCCGGTACCCGTGCTCACTAGTTTTGGCTGAAAGGCTTCACCCTGCGCAGGTACTTTCCCCAGCCAAATCTGATCGCACATGATGCCTTCTGCCGGGTTTGTTTTTTGAAACACCAGGTACTTACCATCAAAACTGAAATACGCTTCAGCATTATCTCCCCCAAATGTGAGTTGCTGCACATTCTTAAAATGATTCTCTTGCGGAAAATGAATAGAATCAACGGGTACATCTACTTGCTTTTGTACAGGTGCCTGTTTATTACTGAAACAGGAAAACAGGCTAAGCGCCGGGAGCAGGAATAAATACTTCATCACTTTTAAAATATAATTATGGGATAAAAATTTCCGACGGCAAAGGTAAGCCTGCATAATAGCTTCCATTGTAACAGAATTGTCATTCATTGGCCCTGCGATTCCATTACATTTGCAGCAACATTTTATGCAAAAACTCTTTTACTTATTGGCGATAGTATTACTCGCTTGCAACGAACAGCATGATAGCCAGGATAGCGCCGCAGCACCTAATCGTGAAGCGGAGTTGCAGGCCGTAATCCGTTCGTTTCCGGACTCTGCACTTGCTGTGGAAAACCTCATTCAGTATTACCGGGATTCGGGAAAATACATCAAGGCCATTGCTACTGTAAATGAAGCCCTTTCTGCAGATAGTGGAAATGCAAGACTGTGGGATATTGCCGGCACTTTATATTTCGAAAATGAAGATACCCTGAGAGCGATTGCAGCTTATGAAAAATCAGTGCAACTCTTTCCTGATCCACCTGTATTGATTGCATTAGGTGCCGCTTATGCTTCCACTAAAAATCCAAGGGCCGTTTTTATTGGAGATGAA
>DGQO01000070.1:2430-5455 GCA_002400445.1 Chitinophagaceae bacterium UBA4412 | reverse complement strand
AAACTGGTATATGAAATTCTGCCGGAAGGCACAGAAGCGGGCACTGGCCAGAGTAACGGAAGCGATGGTGCTTTTAAAATGGTTTTGCCTTATGATAAAAATTACAGCATTCGTGCATCAGCAGATAAATTCTTTTCTATCTCAGAAAATTTAAATCTCGATTCCCTGGTTAAGCAGGGTTATAAAGAAATTCATAAAGACCTCTATCTCGTGCCTATAGAAATAGGGCAGGTGTTTCGCTTAAACAATGTGTTTTTTGATTTTGATAAATACGACCTGCGGCCAGCATCATTCACAGAATTAAACAGGGTAGTCAGTTTCATGAATGAATATCCCAATATTGAAATTGAAATGAGTGCACATACAGATAGCCGTGGTAAAGATGATTACAATTTTACCCTGAGTGATAACAGGGCGAGATCTGTAATGAATTATATTTTAACAAAGGGCATTGCGCCATCCCGCATTATTTCTAAAGGTTATGGAGAAACAAAACCGGTGGCCTTAAATGATAATGCGGATGGATCTGATAATCCTGAGGGAAGGCAGTTGAACCGAAGGGTTGAGTTTACCATTCTAAAAAATTAGGTCACAAAGAGGGCATAAAGTAGCGCAAGGTTNNTTTTGTGAAATAACCTTCGTGTCTTTTGTGCCATGTAACAGAGGGCCACAAAGAAGGCACAAAGTTGCACAAAGGGGTTATTGCTTCTTTGTGTTTTTTGTGAAATACTCTTTGTGTCTTTTGTGATACAGCTATTTTCCCGGCTTTGACGGTCTTACTTCTATTTTGCTTGGCAATGTGCGGGGATTCATCTGCAATAAATCCAGCACCAGTTCGCCAATATCTTCGGGCTGAATTTTCCAGGCATCTCCTTCGCCTGGCACATGATTATTAAAATGAGTGGCCACAGAACCAGGCATAATCGTAGAAACCTTGATGCCATATTTTCTAAGGTCGAGCATCACGGCTTGCGTAAACCCAACCAGTCCGAATTTGCTGGCATTGTAAGCAGACGCACTTTCAAAAAAATTAGTGCCCGCAAGGCTGGCAATCGTGATGATATAACCTTCTGTTTTTTTCAGTGAATCTATACTCGCTTTCACACTGTTGAACACCCCGGTAAGATTGGTATCAACGGTTTCTTTCCAGTGCTCTTCCGTGAGCTCATCAATTGCAGCAAAATGACCTACCCCCGCATTGGCCACCAATACGTCCAGTTGACCAAAATGATCTACTACCCGTTTAACGGCCGCTATTTCCTGTGCCATGGAACTCACTTCAGATTGCAGTGCCAGTACTTTGCCCGCATCTGGAGAAAGAGAAGCGGCGGCTTCCTTTGCTGCCTCAAGGCTTCGGCTGCTAATGGCAACCCGCATTCCCTGTGCCAGTAATGTTTTTGCAATACCGTAACCTATACCCTTGCTTCCGCCGGTGATGTAGGCTACTTTGTTTGATAGATTGTTTGTACGCATCATGATCATCTTTTTTGTAAACACAAACTTAGTCACCACAATGGGCAGATTCAGCATTGTTTTGTTTATAATGCATATTTGTTTCGTTTATCGAAAATCCTTAGGGGAGTCCCGGTAGTTGTAGAACAGTTCTTGCCTTGTGAAAATGCTTGTTTATTTTTACGTCATAATTTAGCATTTATGATTTCATTAGTTGTAGCTGCGGCGCAAAACAATGCCATTGGCAAAGACAATAAGTTGCTGTGGCAATTACCCAGGGATCTGAAGTTTTTTAAAGATCTCACCTGGGGCATGGTGGTTGTAATGGGCCGTAAAACTTTTGAAAGCCTGGGAAAGCCACTGCCAGGAAGACTTAATATTGTAGTAACAACCAATCCTGCCTGGAAAGCAGAAGGCGTAAGGGTTGTTTCCGGCTTGCAGCAAGGCATTGATCTTGCAGCCGCAGAGCATTTCAAAGAAATTTTTATCATTGGTGGCGGTGCTATTTATGAGCAGTCTATGGCGCTGGCAGATAAAATTTATCTCACAAGAGTGCATGCCCGACCAGTGGCGGATACTTTTTTTCCGGAGTTAAATACCAACGTATGGAAGCTTGAATCAAAAGAAGATTTTGAAAGTGATGAGAAACACGCTTTTGATTTTAGTTTTGAAGTTTGGAAAAAGTAAAGCCTGGTATTCATGTATTCTGCCCTTCAATTAGCTAAAAAATACCTTCAATATTACCGCCATGCCGCCAATGCAAAAGGCCATGGGGTGCATTCGCCCTTTGTGTTTCATTTCATAAAGTTTATCAAAAACAAAAAAGAAAAANNTCAAAACCAATGAACGAAGGGTTGATCGTATGGCAGCCTCTTCCCTAAAGCCCAGGCGCTTTGCGCAATTGCTCTATCGCATGGTTGCACATTACCAACCCAAAACCATTGTTGAGCTGGGTACTTCCTTTGGTATTACCACGGCTTACCTGGCCAGCGCTCACCCAATGGCAAGCGTATATACGCTTGAAGGTTCCACGAATGTTGCCGGCATTGCAGTGCATCATTTTGAAGAACTCTCCTTAAAAAATATCAAACTTATTCCTGGCGATTTTGCCCGCACATTACCTCCACTGCTTGCAGCACTACCGCAGGTAGATTTTGCTTTTGTAGATGGCAATCACCGCAAAGTTCCCACGCTGCAATATTTTGAAATGCTGCTGCAAAAAGCCACGCCGGAAAGTATTTTTGTTTTCGATGATATTCACTGGAGCGAAGAAATGGAAGCAGCCTGGCACCAGATTAAACAGCATGACCTTGTTACACTAAGCATCGATTTATTTTTCATCGGTATCGTTTTCTTTAGAAATGACTTTAAAGAAAAGATGCATTACAGTATCCGATTTTAAATTCCTGTAAATTTGCGCACCATTCTGNNAGGTCTATTCTTTTGCGGCAAATTGGCCTGGTCTTACATTAATTATATTTCAATTATGATCTTAGCTGTTCTCAAGGAACCACAACCAGAAACACGAGTATCTCTTTTGCCCGAGCATATAGCCACTTTATCTAAATGGCAT
>DGQO01000070.1:0-2220 GCA_002400445.1 Chitinophagaceae bacterium UBA4412 | reverse complement strand
CCAAAATATTTTCCCATGTTTATGACGGCTGCCGGAAGTATTCCACCGGCTAAAATGCTCATCCTGGGTGCTGGCGTGGCCGGGCTGCAAGCCATTGCCACGGGTAAGCGCCTGGGTGCTGTGGTAGAAGTGTTTGATACAAGGCCTGCGGTAAAAGAAGAAGTGATGAGCCTCGGTGCAAAATTTGTAGAAGTGGAAGGGGCAGCAGATGCGAGCAAGGCGGGTGGTTATGCAGTAGAACAAAGTGCGGCGTTTTTAGAAAAGCAAAAAGCGAGAATTGCAGAGAGTGTAGCTAAATCTGATATCATCATCAGCACCGCCCAAATTCCTGGTAAGAAAGCTCCGATCCTTATTACAGATGAAATGATGCAGGCCATGAAATATGGCTCTGTTATTATAGACCTGGCAGCAGCCACGGGTGGAAATACAACGCAAACAAAAAATGATGAAACCGTGGTTTACCATGGCGTGAGCATTGTGGGCAATAGTTTTCTGCCATCATCTATGCCAAGCGATGCCAGCAAATTATATGGTAAAAATGTGCTCAACTTCCTGCAATTGATTATTGGCAAAGAAGGTGATTTGCAGCTCAACTTTGAAGATGACCTGGTGAAAGGCACTTGCGTGGCAGATGGGGGCGAGATAACGAATGAACGGGTTTTGGGGTTGCTGGGAGTGTAAAAGATTGGTTGAGTGTTGAGAAGTTGATTGGTTGAAAGGTTGATTGGTTGAGAGGTTGATTGGGAGGGGAGCACTTACTGGAGCAATAGGTCATTAGTAAATGAGTCATTAGGTAATTGGTTTCGGGAAATAGAACGGATAGGCGGAAAACATATATTCTGAACATTTTTTAAATACACAAATGGAAAACTTTTTAAACTGGATAACAACTAATCAGGAAATTATTTACATCGTAATCCTCATGATTTTTGTGGGCATTGAAGTGATAGGCCGGGTGCCAAGTGTTTTGCATACGCCGCTGATGAGTGGTGCTAATGCCATCCACGGTGTAGTGATCATTGGTGCCATCATCGTAATGGGAAAAGCAGAGCCCCATAATTATTTTGCCCTGGGGCTGGGTTTCGTAGCTGTAATTCTGGGTACCCTTAATGTGGTGGGAGGCTTTGTGGTTACAGACAGGATGCTGGAAATGTTTAAAGGGAAAAGCACAAAAAAATAAATGCCATTTGCTGCAATGCTCATATAGTTGAGCGATTAGAACACACTTCATTTTCTTTGGAATTTAGAATTTAACATTTAGAATTTATGGTTTTAAACATACTTACCCCAAGCTATCTCATTGCTTCTATTACTTTCATTCTTGGATTAAAGATGTTGTCTAATCCGGTAACTGCAAGAAAGGGAAACCTTATAGCCGCTGCTGGTATGGCCCTTGCCATTTTTGCAACAATCTTTTTATATGAAGATGAGGGTCATCATCTTGGTAATTACGTTTGGATATTTGCCGGCCTTATCATTGGTAGTATCGTAGGTACACTCGCCGCCAAAAAAGTAAAGATGACGGCTATGCCAGAAATGGTGAGCTTGTTTAATGGTATGGGCGGTGCCTGTGCGGCCTTGATTTCTGCAGCAGAATTTTATCATATTTACAAATTACACCAGGATAATCCTGCGGTAAATTTTGCTGATCTCGTATCTGTAGGTACCTACATCACCATAGCTGCCGGCGCTATTATCGGCACGGTGTCTTATACAGGTAGCATCATTGCCTGGGGTAAACTGAATGGCCGGATAAAAGATTTTTCTTTTAAGGGGCAGCATATTGTAAATATGGTTGTACTGCTGCTGGTTATTGTGTGCAGTGTGTGGGCTTATCAAAGCAATATGGGTAATATTTATTTGCCCTTTATGCTCATTGGTTTTTTTGCGCTCATCTATGGTGTGCTTTTCGTAATGCCTATTGGCGGTGCTGATATGCCGGTAGTCATTTCTCTGCTCAATTCCTTTACCGGTGTGGCTGCGGCTTGCGGCGGTTTTCTGTATAATAACAAAGCCATGCTCACGGGCGGTATCCTTGTGGGTGCTGCTGGCACTTTGCTTACCATCCTGATGTGCAAGGCCATGAACCGCTCGCTGCTCAATGTACTCATAGGCTCCTTTGGCGGAAATAAAAAGGGTGCTGCAGCAGCAGGCAGCGGTACATCCATACATGGTAATTACAAAGAAATTTCTGTGAGTGATACGGCCATGTTAATGGCT
>DGQO01000007.1:4523-5859 GCA_002400445.1 Chitinophagaceae bacterium UBA4412 | reverse complement strand
TTGCAAGAATAATTTTTCAGAACTCAATTCAATGCTTAGCGCTTTTCGTTTCCATATCTGGTATGCCCTATCGGTTTTATCTACTTTGAATCGCCCTAATAAGTTAGGAATGTCAATAGCCAATGCAAATTTTATTTGTTGTGCTGTAAATTCCATAAAACTCAATTGAATAGAGGATTGCGTTTGGCCTGGAAGCGGTTGCCAAATTAGATGGATATGATTCTTCATCAGTGCAAAAGCATTTAGCTCAATGGGGCGTTTGTTTTCTATCATAAAATGCAGGCTATCGGCAATGATGTGCTTATATTTATCATCAGCCAAAATTGGCAACTAGCACTAATAGAAGCCGTGAAAAATTGCGGCCACTCAGTGAGATAGAGAAAGTTCATTACCTAAGTTAGAGAAAATACGTTGCTGTATGCTGGCTGTGATACCGGTGAAAAACACCGGCATCGGCGTGTGATGGTTGAGGTGTGGCTAGTGGGGAAATTTGGAACACCGCCAGCGGAGAAAAAATGGTCAGCCTATTTCAGGGCGGGACACACTCTAATCGTTGAAACGAAAACAGATATTCCCATTTCGGGAACTTTTCTTAACTTTGTCAAAAGTGAAAGTTGAGAATCATTGCAAAAGCAATTTTGAGACAATTTTGGGATTTGCATCCAGACAGTGAACAGCAATTAAAGGCCTGGTATCAAGAAACTTCCAAAGCTGAATGGAAGACTCCTAATAAAATTAAGGTTGAATACCCAAGTGCAAGCTTTTTAGTAGATAATAGAGTTGTATTTAATATTAAGGGAAATCATTACCGCCTGATTGTGAAGATTAACTATGATTATCAAATGATTTGGATTCGTTTTATTGGGACACATTCTCAATATGATAAAATAAATGCTAAAACAATTTAGAATATGAACATCAAACCTATTAGAACAAAAAAAGATCATGAACAAGCTCTTGCCCGACTTGAAATAATCTTTGATTCGAAAAAGGGTAGCGTTAATGGAGATGAATTAGAAATATTAAGTCTCCTGGTTGAAAACTACGAAAACGAAAAATTTCCAATTGGTTTTCCAGATCCAGTAGAAGCAATTAAATTTAGAATGGAACAACTTGGATATAACCAAAGTGACTTAGCGAATATAGTTGGATTAAAGAGCAGAGCTAGTGAAATTCTTAATCGTAAAAGGAAGCTATCTCTTGAAATGATTCGACAGATCCATGATGGATTAAATATCCCTACAGAGGTTTTAATTCAAGCATATTAAAAAAGCACTTTTGCTAATAACCGAGCTTTGGTTTTGCCCAACAGGCAAGAAATGATCCCGCATAGCGG
>DGQO01000007.1:2816-4480 GCA_002400445.1 Chitinophagaceae bacterium UBA4412 | reverse complement strand
ATCCATAGCTTAAACAGGTGCAGTTTGCGGGCCGGTAAAATATTTTTGAGGTGGGCAAATGATGTATGTAGGCAACCTGACATTGAGACAATAGTTTAATTCAGGGTGATAGAAGTGCAAGAGAGCGCCCCCGGCTTTTTTCAAAAACTTGCCAATCTTCCGGTAAATTTGTGAAGACCAATTGCAATTTTAATAACCAAAAAAGGTCAACCTATTTCAGGACAAGACATGATAGACAGAACAACAGTAAACGTATTTTATAAGATGCCAGAATTTTTTGTAGGTAGCAAACAATTGACGATTAAAGATGAAATTAAAACTATCTCATTTCCTGTTTTAATCCATTACCCCACTTACGAAACACCGAGACCTATTGCATTTGGACCTTTTACAATGAATGTAAGTCCTGATGCAGAAATTATTGATGGCAAATTTCCGCTTATAGTAATCTCACACGGCAACGGAGGTTCACATCTTTTGTACAGGACAATTAGCACACATTTGGCAAGAAATGGTTATATAGTTGCAATGCTTGAACATTTTGGGAATAATCGCAACAACAATATATTAGAAAATACAACTGAAAATCTTGAAACACGACCAAGACACGTTAGTTTGACAATTGATTTTTTACTTTCTGACAATTGGTTCAATGAAAATATTGCACTAAACAAAATTGGAGTTATCGGACACTCTATGGGAGGTTATACTGCTTTGGCGTTGGCAGGTGGTGTGCCAAGAACAAAGGAAGGTGATGTTGTAGAAGTTGTGCCTGATTTTCGAATTAAAGCAATTGTACTACTTGCACCAGGAGCAGGTTGGTTCATGAATTCGTTAGAAAAAGTAACAATTCCAATATTAATGTTTACTGCTGAACACGACCCTATTACACCCAAGTGGAATGGAGAAATTGTGCTAAATTATGTTCCAGACAAATCAAAGGTTATATTTAAAGAAATAGAAAATGCAGGACACTTTTCATTTTTAAGCCCATTTCCAGCGACAATGAAAAACCCTAATTTTCTTCCATCGACAGACCCAGTTGGATTTGACAGAGAAAAATTTCATAGCCAAATTCCGACAGAAATACTTGACTTTTTAAACGACAAACTAAATGATTAAATCCGTGTACAAAATGGCTGCCGTTGATAGGAACTGTACATAAAAACAAATAAATCAGGCTATTTTTTTATAATAATTTCTATCGAATAAAGTTTCATTTTTTACAACTCCAAATACTTGCTTCAAAAGCTTATTTGCTACGGCAATTACAGCTAGTTTTTTGTGCTGCCCTTTGGCTACCAGCCGGTAAAACAATTCTTTGCAGGCGCCGTTGGTTTCTTTTGCGTTAAGCGCACACATATATAAGGTATGACGCAACAGAGAGCCTCCATGTTTGCATATCTTTCCTCCGATGCTGTGTTTCAATTATAACGAGTCCACCGCCGCCACCAGCCGCTGCCGTTATTTTCACCTGTAGCATCTACATGGGCAGCATAACAAGTTATACCATATGATGCGTTAGCATTTTAAAATGATCGGTTCCATTATATTAAGCTGGCTCCGGTTAAATTTCTTTTTTATTGTGGGCCCGCACCCAACCATTCATCACCCCAGATCCACCATACGCTCCTGCATAACACCTCAGCCCATACCGCTGATAT
>DGQO01000007.1:0-2768 GCA_002400445.1 Chitinophagaceae bacterium UBA4412 | reverse complement strand
AAATCATTTTGCAATGAAATATATACTCTCCACCACTTTCCTGGTTTTGGCGGCCAGCCTTTGTTTTGCCCAGGAGGCAAATGGTTCCACCAGTAAATTTGATTTTGTACCCGGAGAACAGGTTATTTTTTACGACGATTTTAGCCAGGATGCCGTAGGCGATTTTCCTGCGTTATGGTTTTCCAATGGCTCAGGAGAAGTGGTTACGCTAAGCAATTTTCCGGGCAAGTGGCTAAACTTAACTGCCACCGGCTGTTATTACCCGGAACGAAATTTACTCACTACAGAAAATTTTACGGTGGAGTTTGACCTGGTTTTTCCTTTTGAAGAAAACTCTTCATTCAACCTTGGTTTCTATGTGGTAGCAGGAAATATCAAACTGCCTGATGAGGGAGGTGCGATACCCGGTATTGGTGGCGTAAAAACAACGATCACTGCCTGGAATATTACTTTGTCTGCTTATGCCGATGGGCAATACACGGGCGAGAGTAGGGCAGAGATGACGCTGCAACCCGGCGCAAAGATTCATTTGTCTTATTGGATTCAAAAACAAAGAATGCGGATTTATGTGGATGAAAAGAAAATAATTGATGCTCCCCGGATAATGCCCACTGGCCTTAAATTTAATATCCTGCGCTTTGAAAATGGAGATGAATTTAAACCTTATATCAGCAATTTCAGGGTGGCTGCTGGCCTGCCGGATATGCGCAATAAACTGATTACAGAAGGCAAGCTGATTTCCTATGGTATTTACTTCGATGTAAACTCAGATCAATTAAAAATGGAATCAGGCGCTACATTGAAAGAGATTGCACAGGTATTGAAAGATAACCCCGCCGTAAAAATTTCCATTGTTGGCCATACCGATAGTGATGGCGATGACGCCTCAAACCTTGATCTGTCTAAGCGCAGGGCGGCTAATGTAAAAATCGCATTGGTGGAAACTTATGGTATTGAAGCAAGCCGCATACAAACAAATGGCAAAGGAGAAAGCCAACCCCTTGTGCCAAATGAAAATTTATCTAACAAAGCAAAAAACAGGAGAGTTGAGTTTATCAGGCAATAGTCTTTTTTTTAAGGCAGTATCCCTTATGGAGACACTGCCTTTTTTTTCAGCATCAAAAATTGTGAGCGATGAAACCTATACTGATTGTTGGACTGTTGATTTTTGCCGGCAGCACTTCTTTTGCCCAGTCATGTGACAATTGCTCCACCCCACTTGTGGCGCTTTACGATTGCCAGGTACTTGTTCCCCGCCCGGCAGAGGAACAAAAAATAATGGAATGGCAAACTTTATTTTGGCCAGCGGTTGCTGCCCGGGGTCATTTGCGAGGTAATGATGCAAGCAGTCATTGTATTGCCTGGATAGATGGAGCCATGGTAAATGCCAGAGAACTTCAGGCGGGAAAGTTGATTTTTAAATCAGACTATTCCAATTTACCAGCAGCCGGTCCGCAGCGTAGTGCCGACTATTTAATCAGCAGCAAAGTACAGGCTCAAGGTGCTGGTTTCGTTTTCGTTTTGCTGCTCGAAGCAGCCGTATCAAGAGAGCTGGTGAAAAGTATCGAAGTTCCTTTTATAGGGAATGTGGAAAGTGCAAACAGAGCCGGCCAGGATGCTGCTTCGCAAATGATGCCTTTATTGGAAACCATCAGAATTTTTGAAAAAGGCAAGCGTAATCGGGATATAAATGTGGCCATTAGAAACCCCCGGACAAAAAATACGGTGGACTACATTAAGGTAGATCCCGAAAAAAATCTGATGGCCGCAGGAGAAACAATTGACCTGCATATTAGCATGGTAGATTGCGATGGCGTCCCGCTTGCCCACAGGAAAATTATTTTTAGAGATACTACAGTACAGCTAAATCAATATACTACTCCAGTGTTATTGAAAGGAACAAAAGGTGGAGTGATCAGCCCGGCTACAGCTATTACTGATGCAGACGGAAAAGTAACGGTACAGTTCAAAGCAGGTAAAATAGCTAAGATTGCAAAAATTTATGCCTGGTACCCGCATCATAAACCATCTGGCAGCGCCGACGCTTTCCAGGGTACAGCAATTATTCAGATCAATCCACCACCAGCAAAGTACTGGATACTCAATGGCGAAGTCACTTCATCTTATTCCTTAAACAGCGATACATCGTTAGCATACAATATGGGTGGGATAATGAATACAACGGATCTGAGTAGCCGCATTCAAACCCAATCAAAGGGCAGGGTAATTGCAATCATTACCAACCAGGCTGAAGATCCGGCAAAGACCTTTGAATTTCATACAGACACGGATAATCCGCCTCATATGGTGGTTTCCGGTGGTGGATTTACTGATAAATTTTTTAAACGCCGGGAGGCAATCAACGGAACACTGGTAAATGCCGATGTACGAAGCGATAATGTTTCGGGAATGGAGATTTCCAAAGTAGATATTGAATTTGCTTATTCAAGAGATTATAAATATGTAGGTATTGCCCTGAACTTTAATGCCGTTGGTAATTATAACGGGCAACGCTATTCTGGAAAATGGGAGAATTATGGCGAGGCTTATAACAATTACAACATTGCAGCTTCCGCAGGAGGTGATGCTCTTGCAGACAAGCACTGCCAAATTGTAAAAACGGAAACAGGATACCAAATGACATGCACTTTAAAAATTATTGAGCAGAAAAAAGGAATGAATGGAACGGAATATATCACGAGAGAAGAAACCTTATCTGCAACGCTTACCCCGGTTGCAGACCAATAGTTTTTTCTCGGTCAAACCAA
>DGQO01000119.1 GCA_002400445.1 Chitinophagaceae bacterium UBA4412 | reverse complement strand
TTCTTATTAAAGATCTCTTTGAAAAGCCTTTCTTTTGCTTTATGAAAAGAATGATTGCAGGGCTTGCGTGCCTTTTTTACCTGGCGACTGCGAGCGGCCAGGATTATTTGCTGGCAGGCACATATACGAACGCCGGGAGTTTTGGCATCTATGTATTTAAATTTGAACAGGGAGCGCTGAAGCTGATTGATTCTGCTTCCGCAGTAAATCCATCCTACATGGCTTTATCTCCAGATCAAAAATTTTTATATGCAGTGAGCGAAACTTCAGAGCCTCAACGACCAGGTGCCATCACTAGTTTTGCATTTGATAAAAACAGCGGCGCATTGGCGCTTAAAAGTACTGCCCCAAGCGGAGGTAATGATCCTTGTTATATCACAATTGATAAAACCGGCCGATGGGTGATGGCCGCCAATTACAGTAGCGGCACTTTGAGCTTGCTGCGATCCACTGCGGGTATGCTTGATACCGTACAAGTAATAAAACATTTTGGGGCTGGCCCCGATCCAGGGCGGCAAAGCCGGCCGCATGTGCATTCTACTGTGCTTTCCCCCGACGAAAAGTATGTGTACGCAGCAGACCTGGGTATAGATAAACTGATGACCTACCGCTTTAATGCACAGGATGGAAAGCTAACGCAGGCCTCGGTGCCTTTTGTAAAAGTGAATCCGGGAAATGGTCCCCGGCACCTGGTATTTCATCCCAATAAAAAGTTTGCTTACCTCATTGAAGAATTATCCGGAACCATAACCGTTTTTCGCTACCATCATGCCGACGGCAGACTCACGCAGTTGCAAAATATAAGTACTATGGAGCCTGGAAGCAAAGGATTTGCCGGCAGTGCGGATATTCATATTTCCCCAGACGGGAAGTTTCTCTACGGCTCTAACCGTGGGGTGGCCAACAATATTGTTGTCTATCGTATCAGTAAAAAAAACGGGCAGCTCAAAACCGTAGGCTTCCAGGATGTGATGGGCACAGCACCAAGAAATTTCATCCTGAGCAAAGACGGACAATATCTCTTAGTGGCCAATCAGAATACCAATAGCATTGTGGTTTTTTTGCGAAATAAAAAAACAGGTATGCTCAGCAAGCTCAATAAGGACGTTTCTTTAAGCCGCCCTGTATGCCTGCTGTGGGCGGATCATTGATAAAAAAAAGCTGCTCCACATAAACGATGTGGAGCAGCTTTTAATATTTGAAAACGCTTTTATTTTGCTTCCAGTAATTTAAAGAACTGGTCTAGCTGGGGAAGAATTACAATCCTTGTTCTGCGGTTTGCAGCTCTACCATCGGCAGTGCTGTTGTCTGCCACAGGCATATATTCACTACGGCCGGCTGCAGCCATCTTCGTGGGATTAAGACCATATTTATTTTGCAAAACCCGCACAACGGCAGTAGCACGTTTCACACTCAGGTCCCAGTTGTCTATGAGTGCAGATCCGGGCTTTACCGCCACATTATCTGTATGTCCTTCTACCATAAATTCTATATCAGGTTGATTTTTGAGCACCGTGGCCACTTTACCCAATACTTCATTAGCACGATCATTAATATCGTAACTACCACTTCTAAATAGTAGTTTATCTGAGATGTCAATGTAAACCACACCTTTATCCACCTTGATATTAATGTCTTTATCATCCAGGTTGCCAATGGCACCTTTAAGGTTCATCACCAGGGCCATATTTAAGGAGTCTTTCCGGTTGAGGGCAGCCTGCAATCCCATGATGTAGTTGTCTTTGTTACCAATGTTTTCCAGTGATTTTTTAATGCTTTCTGCCTGCGAACTGGAGATTACAGAAAGATTTTCCAGTTGCTTGAGTGCCTGGTTGTTATTGTCTTTAATGAAAGCATTCTCCCTTTTCAGGTTATCAAGTTCTGCTTCCAGTCCAGTCCTCTTGCGCTGGTTTTCAGCCGCAAGATCATTACAATCTTTGAGCTGGCTTTGAAGTTGGTTGTAGTCACCCATTAAAGTTTCGTACCTCACTTTTTCTGTTTTCATTACTTTTTTACTCACACAGGAGCTTAGTACGAGCACTGAAAACGCAGTGAGGGCTAATAGCATTTTTCCGTTCATGTCAATCAAATTTTAAGTGTTTTGCAAAGTTATCTCTTTATTTATGCCATAAAGTGGTGGAAATCAAGAGATTTGTTAAATGTAATACCAGTACCCGGGCATATACTGTGCCAGCATGTTTATCGCATAAAAAGAGGCTGTGCAAGGAAAACAATTGCTAGTTCCTCGTACAGCCTCAGTACTGTTGAATTGGTGTAAATTTTATTTTACGTTAAAAGCTACCTGGTTATCGCCCCACCAAAGGGTGATGAGTCCATTCGCATCAGCAGTTATACTAAACTTCTCTGCAAATGTCTTCGCTTTCTTACTCTTCACCTTTACCCGCAAGACATCGTCTGCCTCATTATATTTCATTGCACCCCATTGGTCCCATGTTTTATTAAAAATGATTGTCCATTCATTATCATTCATGATAGTAAAGAGACCATATTTACCTGCTGGTAGCGTTCCGCCTTCTACTGCAAGGTCTTTACTGGTTTCAAATACGGTGGCTTCATTTGCACCGGTGCGCCATACTTTTCCAGCCATTGGTTCCAGGTCTTTTCCAATTGTTCTACCTTTTACAGATGGCTGGCTGTAGTTAATATTTATTACTGCCCCCGACTCCAGTGTTTGGGTAACAGTGGCTGGCGGGCTGGGCCGCTTGCTTTTATCCTGTGCCTGGCAGCTTATAGCTACAAGTAAGGCAGAGCATGCAAAGATTGATGCGAAAATCTTTTTCATTTTGTGAAGCATTTAGTGAGTGAAAAATATAAATCGTTTAAAGAGATGTCTTGCTGTTTTAATAATTAATCACCTGTTCCTCCATTTGTGGCAGCTCCCGCCATTCATATTGCTGGCCCCGCAGTTGGGGTTCAAAGCCCGCATCTGCAATGGCCTTTTGAATACTGCTACTGGTAAAGCGATGTGGTGCTCCTGCAGCGCTTACTACATTCTCTTCAATCATGATACTGCCAAAATCGTTTGCCCCGCCATGCAGGCATAACTGTGCCACCTGCTTGCCCACCGTGAGCCAACTGGCCTGTATGTTGTGAATATTCGGAAGCATAATGCGGCTCATGGCAATCATGCGCAGGTACTCCTCGGGTGTAGTTAAGTTCTGCACACCTCTTATACGGGCCAGTAGCGTATCTGCATCCTGGAAAGTCCAGGGAATAAAAGCTAAGAAACCCTTGGCGTGTTCGGGCTTGCGGCTTTGCACCTCTCTTAGTTTTACCAGGTGTTCAAATCTTTCCTGCAAAGTTTCTACATGGCCAAACATCATGGTGGCCGATGTGGTGATGTCTAATAAATGTGCTTCGTGCATGATATCCAGCCATTCCTGTGCCCCACACTTTCCTTTACTGATGAGGCGGCGCACCCGGTCCGTAAGAATTTCGGCCCCAGCACCAGGCAGGCTATCCAGGCCTGCTTCTTTCAATGCCATCAACACTTCCCGGTGGGTACTTTTTTCCAGTTTTGTAATATGCGCAATTTCTGGGGGGCCCAGTGTATGCAATTTTATATTAGGGTAAAGACTTTTTAATTCTTTAAAGAGGTTTACATAAAAAGAAAGGCCCAGGTCTGGGTGATGTCCTCCTTGCAACAGGAGCTGATCTCCACCATACTTAATGGTTTCTTCAATCTTTTGTTTATAAGTTTCAATATCGGTGATATAAGCTTCTGCGTGGCCGGGTATTCTATAAAAGTTGCAAAACTTACAATTGGCAATGCACACATTGGTGGTGTTTACATTCCGATCTATTTGCCAGGTAACTTTTCCATGGGGAACATGCTTTTTGCGCAGCTCATCTGCTACATACATCAAATCGGGCAAGGCAGCGTTTTCAAATAAAAAAAGGCCTTCTTCTACAGAAAGAAATTCTAAAGCCAGCGCACGAGAATAGAGATCGTGTAAATTCATAATTAATTACATAAAATGAAGGACAAAATTACATGCATTAGCTTGTATATTTCATTGCTATAGACTTATGAAGAAAATCTTAGCTACACTTTTGCTTTTTCCCATGCTTATACAAGGCCAGGAAATTCTGTATGCGCCTGAGCCGAAGCTAATCACCCGTTTTCCTTTTAAACAATACAGCGGAGGTGTCATGGTTGTTCGGGCTGTGCTGGAAAATATAAAAGATAGCCTCAATTTTATTTTGGATACGGGCAGCGGCGGCATTTCGTTAGACAGTTCTACTTGCGAAGAATTTAAAATTGCCACTACACCTACGGATACAACCATTAACGGGATAGGTGGCCGGCGAAAGGTTGATTTTGTCTTTGGAAAAACCCTTCATTTACCTGGACTTGAACTACAGGGTCTTAACTTTCATATCAATAATTATGATGTACTCACCAGTGTATACGGTGAAAAAATTGATGGCGTGATAGGGTATAGCTTTTTCCGCAAGTATGTAGTAAAAATCAATTTTGACAGCCTGTATATTGAGGTACTCAGCCCGGGAGAAATGAAGTATCCCCGGCGGGGATTCACGCTGCATCCGGCTTTTACAAGCATTCCCATTCTTGCTGCAGGTATCCGGGACCGGCGACAACTTTCTCACAATTTTTATTTTGACACCGGCGCTGGTCTCTGCCTGCTTCTGAGCGACCAATATGTAAGGGATAGTTCCATTCTTTTATCGAAAAGAAAACCAAAACTCACCCAGGCGGAAGGTGTGGCGGGTCGGTTGCAAATGCGCCTTACCGTGATAAAAGAACTGAAGGTGGGTCCGTATAAATTTAGAAATGTGCCTACTTATCTGTATAAAGACGACTTCAACGTAACCAATTACCCCTCAATAGGCGGGCTATTGGGAAATGAAGTATGGCGCCGTTTTAACATGATTATAAATTATGGACAAAGAGAGATTTTCCTGCAGCCAAACAGTCATTTCTTAGAGCCCTTTGATTACAGTTATACAGGTCTTGGTATTTATTATATCGACGGCAAAATTATGGTTGAGGATGTTATTGAAGGTTCACCCTCGGATAAAGCGGGTATTCTTGTGGGCGACCGCTTAATTGGTATAGGTAATAATCTAACTGGGAATATTCAGCAATACAAAAATCTCCTGCTTGTGCCCAATCAGCGTATAAAGATGATCCTCCAAAGGAACAATGCGTTTTTCCAGGTATTTCTCAAAACGGGAACTATCCGTTAGGCTTCATTTTTTTTCAGATCAGCAGCCAGGCTTCGCATAAATTTGCAGGATGATTCAGTTTGAAAGATTTATAATTCAGAATGGGCTGAAGGTACTCGTGCATGAAGATAAAAGCACCCCAGTGGCAGTTTTAAACGTTTTATATGATGTAGGCGCAAGAGACGAACATGAAGATAAAACCGGCTTTGCACATTTGTTTGAGCATCTGATGTTTGGCGGCAGTGTAAATATTCCGGTTTATGACGAGCCGCTACAACTTGCCGGTGGAGAAAACAATGCTTTTACCACCAATGACCTCACCAATTATTATTGCCAGCTACCAGCAGAAAATTTAGAGACAGCTTTTTGGCTGGAAAGCGATCGGATGCTGAGCCTTTCTTTTAGCAAAAAGAGCCTTGAAGTACAGCGCAAAGTGGTGTGTGAAGAGTTTAAAGAACACTATATCAATAAACCCTATGGAGATGTATGGCATCAACTAAGGGCATTGGCTTATACTGTACATCCCTATCGCTGGATGACCATTGGAAAAGAACTGGAGCATATAGAGCAGGCAAGCCTCAACGATGTAAAAGCATTCTTTCATAAACATTACACGCCCACCAATGCCATCCTGGTGGTAGCAGGTAATGTAAACCTGCAGCAGGTAAAAGACCTGGCAGAGAAATGGTTTGGTCCTATCCCGGGAGGAGAAAAATATCATCGGAACCTACCGATAGAACCTCCGCAGACAGCGCCTCGTTTTAAAGAGATAAAAGCAGATGTGCCGCTTGATGCTTTGTATAAGGCCTGGCATATGTATGCCCGCACAGATGATCGATATTATATTGCAGATCTTATTTCCGATATCCTGAGCGGAGGCGGATCTTCCCGGTTATTTCAAAGCCTTGTAAAAGAACAACAGCTTTTTAGCAGTATTGACTGTTCTCATTTTGGTAGCACCGAAGCAGGACTCATGGTACTGGAGGGTAAGCTGGTAAAAGGAGTTAGTATGCAGCAGGCAGAAGCAGCTGTGGAGGCAGAAATCCTGAAACTGCAGGAGCATGGCATTTCTGAAACAGAACTGGAGAAAGTAAAAAACAAAACGGAAAGTGCTATGGCTTTTGAAGACATGAGCCTGATGAACCGGGCAGCCAGCATTGCGATGTATGAGCTGCTGGGCGATGCCAATATGATGAATACAGAACTGGAAAAATACCACGCAGTAACAGCAAAGGATATCCAGGAAGAAAGCAAAATAATTTTTGATAAAAACAATTGCAGCACACTGCATTATTTGTGTGTAAACTAAGATGATGAACCGGAAAAATGCACCTGCGATAATAGATGCTGTAAATTTTAAATTGCAATTGCCGCCTTACGAAATGTTTACCCTGGCTAATAATGTACCTGTGTATACTGTTAATGCAGGTGCGCAGGAGGTAATACAACTGGAGTTGGTATTTTATGCTGGTAACTGGTATGAAGAAAAACACGGCGTGGCAGGCGCCACAAACTTTCTGCTGAGAAATGGTACTAAGTACAAAACCGCTTTTGAAATAAATGAGGCCTTTGATTATTACGGAGCTTATTGTAACCGTTCTTGTTTTAGCGAAACTGCTGTAATCACTCTTCATTCACTTACCAAATATTTACCGAAAGTGTTGCCGGTACTGCGGGAGATGATTACGGTGTCTGAGTTTCCGGAAAAAGAACTGGAAATATTTGTACAGAATGCCAAACAACGCTTGTCTGTAAGCCTCCAAAAACCAGAGTTTGTGGCCAGCCGCCTCATAGATAGTTATGTGTATGGGCCCGAGCATCCTTATGGTCGCTATACAGAGGCGGCACATCTTGATGATTTAAATACCACCGAACTGAAAGCCTTCTACGAAAAGTATTATCGAAAAGGGCAATGTGCCATTTTTGTTTCCGGAAATTTACCGGCCGATATAGAAAGGCAACTTCGCCAGGCCTTCGGAGATCTTCCCTTGCTGGCACCCGTTTTTGAAAATCATTTTATAAGAACTGCTCCTGCTGCGCAAAAAAAATACAGGGTGCAGAATGATGAGAACTCTGTGCAAGGAGCTATTCGGCTGGCACAGCCCTTCCCCAACCGGCATCACCCGGATTTTAAAAAAGTGATTGTACTTAATAATCTCTTCGGCGGATTCTTTGGCAGCAGATTAATGAGCAATATCAG
>DGQO01000036.1:15596-16180 GCA_002400445.1 Chitinophagaceae bacterium UBA4412 | reverse complement strand
TGTGCTGCATCTTCCGGGTATTTAATGGTGTAAGAGAATAGTGCTAATTTTATTTCGTTATCATTTCTAAATCGTCTTTTGGGCAGCAAGTATCTATATTTTTTCATTTTAATCTGTATGACAAGCCTGCAGCGCTTGCATGCCCAAAATCCGCTGTCTAACCTGCGCAGCAGGATCATCAGCACTACAGAGACCGTTGTTGTTTTAGATTCGTTGAGCATTGCACCCTCTACATTTAGTATTGAAGGAGTTTCTAATGAAGCATACATCCTGGACGAAATCAATGCACGCCTCACCTGGATTTCGCCACCTGCCCAGCCGCAGGTACTTGCTCATTACAGGGTTTTCCCGGTTCGGCTCAATGCCGTGAGCAGGCGCTATGATTATGACAGTGTCCGCAATAATTTTTTGGCAGAAAAGCCTCTCACCGTACGCAACAATAGCGCATCTGCTAATCCCTTGTTTAATTTCAACGGACTACAGTCTGAGGGAAGTTTTGGCCGGGCAATTAGTTTTGGGAATAACCAGGATGCTGTAGTAAATAGTACGATGAACTTGCAGTTGCATGGTTTCATCGGCGATAG
>DGQO01000036.1:14931-15496 GCA_002400445.1 Chitinophagaceae bacterium UBA4412 | reverse complement strand
GTGCTGCTGAGTGGTGCAATTGCAAAAGGAAAATTTACCCGGAACATTGTAAATGCATTGGAAGGTAACCAGGGACCTTATCGCCTGCAAGGCGCAAACAATGAACTCTATTTTGTAATACTGGCTAATACAGAAAGGGTGTTTATTGATGGACTTCGCATGAGCCGGGGAGAAGACCAGGATTATGTAATTAATTACAATACGGCTGAAATAACGTTCACGCCCAAACGGATGATTACGAAGGATAGTCGCATCCAGATTGAGTTTGAATATGCTGATAGAAACTTTTTAAACGCACAAGTGTATCTGAGCGACGAAATGAAAATAGGCAAGAAATGGCAGGTAAATCTGGGCGCTTACTCAAACAGTGATGCTAAAAATTCTTCTATCGATCAAACATTGTCCACTGCACAACGACAGTTGCTGGCCGATGTAGGCGATAGTATCCAACTCGCTTTTAGCCAAAACGCAGAACCAGATACTTTAACCGCTGGAAAGATTTTATATAAAAAGATAGATACCCTGTATAACGGAACAATGCACGATTCCATTTTTGTAATTTCTG
>DGQO01000036.1:11139-14821 GCA_002400445.1 Chitinophagaceae bacterium UBA4412 | reverse complement strand
CTTTCGTCCAGGGATAAAAACAATGACAATGGATACGCTGCTAAGTTTCGCTTTCTAAGTGACGATTTTAAATTTGGCAGTGACTCTACAGGCTTGCATTTGCAAACCAGTGCTGGTTACGAATTTGTACAGCAAAGATTTAAACCCCTGGAACGATTAAGGAATGTAGAATTTTTAAGAGACTGGAGTCTTCCTTATGACAGGCCTGCCGCAGATGAGCGGCTGAGCAACACAGGATTAAAATTGTATGACCGCAATAATAATTTTCTCCAGTACGAAATAACCAATTATAATAGAAGTGATCATTATAATGGATGGATGCATCGGGTTGCGCAATTCAATCAATACAGGGGATGGAAACTGAGTAGCCAACTGAGTATTACTTCTGTGGATGATTTGTACACGTCGGGAAATTTTCTCCGACCATTTGGCGAGATGAAGAAGATGTTCTCAAAACTTAAAAATGCAGAAGCGGGCTTTAAATATTCCGGGGAACATAACCGTATTAAAGAGAAGCTGACGGACACCCTTACGAACCTCAGTTTTGGTTTCAATATCCTGGAAGCTTTCATCCGTACGGATCAACAGAAGCCCAATCGTTTTGGCGCTTCNNTTTTTTGCAGACCTGATGAAGAATGAACATCACCAGGCAAAATTCACGGCAACCTATCGGGATCTTCAGGTAGATGATGCTACGCTGAGTCGCCAAAAGGCAGATCAGACTATTTTAGGCCGCACTGAATATTATGTGAATGAGTGGAAGGGTTTTTTAATTGGAAATGTGTTGTACGAAATTGGTAGCGGCCAGGAGCAAAAAAGAGAATTTTCTTACGTGGAGGTACCTGCCGGGCAGGGGCAGTTTACCTGGATAGATTATAACAACAATGGCCTGGCAGAATTGAACGAATTTGAAGAAGCGCTCTACCCGGACCAAAGAAAATATATCCGTGTTTATACCCCGTCTAACCAGTATATCAAAGCAAATTACCTGCAGTTCAATTACAGCGTTATGCTGGAACCCAGGAATATTATGGAAGCAAGTAGTGCAAGGCACGGGTGGAAGAAACTGTTGTATCGTACTGCTACAAGTTCTGCATTGCAGGTTGGAAAAAAAATGCTGAGTGATGGTGGTTTTTTATTTAATCCTTTTAGCAAAAAGCTCATAGACACTTCTGTAATCACACAATCTTCTTTTATCTCTAATACCATTTATTTCAATCGTACCAGTTCTGCGTGGGGCCTGGAGTTTACTCACAGCCAGTCGGCCGGAAAGTCTTTACTGGCTTATGGCCTGGAGAGCCGCAAACTCGAAAACCTGAATGGAAAAATTCGATTCAATTTGAAGAAGGGATTTTTAGGTACGCTAAATCTGCGGCAGGTACGCAATGTACTCAGCAGTACCTCAGCAAAATTTGACAACCGCAATTACGATGTGCTGAATCATATAGTAGAGCCAAATATTTCTTATCTCTATAAATCAAACCTCCGGGCAACCCTTGGTTACGTACTTTCTTTAAGAGAAAACCGGATTGATTCTATGGAGCGCTCCTACAGCAATGCGCTAAAAGCTGAAATGAAATATAATGCGCTTTCCAGCAGCAGTATTTCTGCCCGCTTCACTTATAACCGCATCAACTTTAAAGCATATCCCGGAGCCGCAAATACCACAGTAGGATATATTTTATTGGATGGATTACAAGCGGGAAAGAATTTTTTGTGGGATCTGGAGTTTACAAAGCGGCTTGCAGGTAACATTGAAATGACTTTGAATTACGAAGGACGAAAACCGGGCACAGTTGCAACTATTCACACAGGTAGGGCGGCAATTAGGGCATTGTTCTAGTCTCATATTTAATCCTATTTTGCTCGGCCTACAGCCAAATGAAACTAGCCCCAAGGGGGCGTAAGGTTAATAGGAGAAGCAAATCATCAATCCCCAAAATCTCCATAGGAGCGTGAGAAACAATAACAGGGCAAATGATAATGTATCAAGGACAATTCAAATTTCAAAAACCAGCCCCGTCGGGGCGAAAAGTTAATAGCAGAAGGAAACCATCAATTACCAAAAGCTCCATAGGAGCGATACAAACAAGATCCAGCAAATAATAATTTATCAAGAACGGTTTAAATTTGAATAATCAGCCCCATAGAGGCGTAAGGTTAATAGCAGAAGGAATCCCTCAATCACCAAAAGCTCCATAGNNAACAAGATCCAGCAAATAATAATTATCAAGAACGGTTTAAATTTGAATAATCAGCCCCATAGGGGCGTAAGGTTAATAGCAAAAGGAAGCCCCCAATCACCAAAAGCTCCATGGGAGCGATACAAAAGAAATAGCAATGGCGAATACCTACACACAATTATACGTGCATGTCGTTTTTGCCGTACAAGGCAGAGCCAACCTTGTTTCCAGCAATTGGAAAGAAAAATTATACCAATACATCACTGGTATTATCACCAATAAAAATCAAAAACTGATGGTCATAAACGGCATGCCAGACCATCTCCATTTGCTGATAGGTTTCAAACCCGATTGTAAGCTCTCAGATTTGATAAGAGATATTAAAGCAAATTCATCCAAATGGATAAACGAGCAAAAATTTGTAACTGGAAAATTTGACTGGCAAACAGGTTTCGGAGCTTTCTCAGTAAGCCAATCACAAATTCAGACTGTAGTAAATTATATACTTAACCAGGAAACGCATCACAAAAAAAAGAACTTCTCGGAAGAATACGTCGAATTTCTAAATGCATATCACATAGATTTTAAAAAAGAGTATCTGTTGGAAGATTTTGGTGTCGCTCCTCCGGAGCTAAATGACAACCTCAATGAATGATGCTATTAACGTTCCGCTCCTCGGGAGCTATGGGAGCGGCAATGAATAATGCTGTTGAGATGTCGCTCCTCCGGAGCTGAATGACATCGACAATGAATAATGCTTTTAACGTTCCGCTCCTCCGGAGCTGAATGACATCGGCAATGAATGATGCTATCGATGTTTCGCTCCTCCAGTTTAGATGGCAACTGCAATGAATGATGCTATTAAAGATTCGCTCCTTCTCAGATTTGAAACACAGGTTAGCAATTTTCCGCAGGGTATTTCCCATCGATTCGGGTATTTTTATACAAGAGTATAATTCGGAGTTACGCACCCATTTTTTCACTATCTTAACTTGATGAATCATTTCAAATTTTTTTCGAAAAAAGATATTCTATCGCTTACAAAAGTGCGGCGCTACGAAACTAAAATTGGAGAGCGTATTCAGCATTTACGCCATCACGCAGACTGGCCGGAAGCCCTTGTGGAATCTCCGGCAAAATATGTGCTGCTGGGCATCCCTGAGGATATTGGTGTAAAAGCAAACATGGGTATGGGCGGTGCAGATACCAACTGGGTGCCTTTCCTCAGTTCGTTTTTAAATCAGCAGAGCAATGATTTTTTTACAGGCGAAAGTATTTTGCTCCTGGGCCATTTTGATTTTGGGGATATGAAATATCTCATTGAAACCAACGCATCTGATCCCGAAGAGCGCATCATTGCTTACCGGCATGCAGTGCATACCCTGGACGAAGAAATTGAAGTACTCATTAAAACAATTGCGGCGGCCGGAAAAATTCCACTGGTAATCGGCGGTGGACATAATAATGCGTACCCCTTGATTAAGGGCGTAAGTAAAGGT
>DGQO01000036.1:10126-11101 GCA_002400445.1 Chitinophagaceae bacterium UBA4412 | reverse complement strand
GTGTTGCACGAGATTCATGAAAATCCATTTATAAAATACAGCAGTTTTGAAGATATCTTTTTATACGAAAGATTAAATTTTATCCAGGCAGTGGCGCAGGCTACCGGCTTTACGGAAGATAATTATACCGGTGTTGAAATTGATCTTGATGCCATTGAATACGCACTTTGCAGCAATCATTCTCCCAGCGGTATTACCTTGTTGCAAGCCCGGCAGTTCGTGCATTTCGTGGGTACAGATGCTAAAGTGGCTTACCTGCATATTGCCGAGGGCGCAAGCCAATTGGGCGATGGTGAAAAAGATGAGCAAACGGGAAGATTAATCAGTTACCTCGTTACTGATTTTGTAAAAGCGAATGGTAGGGTAAATTAAAATACCCATCCAAAATCTNNTTTTTAAATAAAGATTTATTAAGCCGTTACTGGCTCAAGGTATCGTGCATAAGAATATCCTTCTTCACCGTCTTTGGTGCGTACGAGCCACCACTGATCATTGCTTTGGTTCACGAGTGTGATCACTTCACCATGCGCAGCTTTTCCTACGATGGGTTGATCAGTGCCCGGCCCTTTGCGAATATTCAGGTTACTACTTTCGGTAATCACTTTTACCTGCGTTGTAGCAGCATCCATGGCTACTTTCACATTCAGCACCATATCGCCTGTTAAAAAATTAGGATCAATTTTATTATACACATCCCAGAGTTGATCTTTTACAGCGCCAGACGGAGCAGTTCCATCCACATATAAAACGCCGTCTTGCTCCCGCACTTGCAAATCGCTGATACCAGCGGCTGTTGCGGTATTCACCAGTTCCTGGTATTTATCTTGTAATGCCATAGTTGTAAGTTTTTAAAAGTTATTTAATGGTAAGTCCGGATGCATCTACACGTTTTGGTTTCAAACCATCCAGGGTCATTTTAAGCACACGCCAGCGTGCTTTTGTAATTTCACCAGCTACAGTTATCACACCATCAGC
>DGQO01000036.1:6047-10024 GCA_002400445.1 Chitinophagaceae bacterium UBA4412 | reverse complement strand
AATTGAAGCTTTGATGTCTGCATCCTTAGGTTTGCAACTAGTGAATGCCAAACCGCCTACCAGTAATAAAACCGGTATGAGTCTTTCCATTTTCATGTGTTTATTTTTTAAGTGAATAATACGGTGTTGAAAGTATGACCTATTTACTAATATCCCTGCATTCTTTTATAAACAAGATGTGCGACCTCCATCCACAGGCAAGTTAATACCATTGATGTAGGCTGCTGCTGGAGACGATAAGAAAGCAACTGTTGCGCCAAACTCTTCCGGTAGTCCAAATCTTCTGGCCGGTATTTCCTGCATCATTTCCTGTAACACAATTTCCGTGGTCCTTTGTGTATCTGCAGCTTTTTTTTCCACAACATACGCTGCCCTTGCTGTTTTAGTAAATCCTGGCAGCACATTATTCACTGTAATGCCAAACGGGCCGAGTTCAGAAGCCAAAGTCTTGCTCCAGCTTGCTACCGCTGCTCTGATCGTGTTGCTTACACCCAGCCCCGGAATAGGCTGCTTCACAGAGATAGAAATAATATTAATGATGCGGCCGAAACAGTTTGCTTTCATGCCCGGCACCAAGGCTTGTGCGAGGTATTGGTTGCAAATAAGGTGACTATTAAATGCCTTTAAAAATGCCTCCGGGCTTGCTTCCAGGGCTGTGCCACCTGCCGGGCCTCCCGTGTTATTCACCAGGATTTGAGCCGTATTACCAGCGGCGATAAACCCATCCATAGCCTGCTTCACATTGTGAGGTTCGTCAAAATCGGCAACCAGGTAGCTATGTTTTTGCCCATATTTCGTATCCAGCGTTTTTACTTTTTCCTGCAGCCTCACTTCATTGCGGGCCATTAATACAACAGTTGCACCCAGCAAGGCCAGTTCTACAGCAGAAGCATAACCCAGGCCCTGTGTGCTGCCGCATACTATTGCCGTTTTTCCAGTAAGATCTAAATTCATTGATGGGGATTTTTTTAGTCTGATCAATAAGTATCCAAAGCTACTTCACCCTGTGCTAAAATCCAATGAAGCATTCAATTATACACAACTGTTTAAAAAAGCCAGCGAATGCAGCCTTTGCCTTTCGTTATATTTGCCACGGCAAAAAAACACTAAAAAGTTTAGTAACTTGCGCAATAACAGCGCAGAGCTGAATACGAGGACCATATATGGCAGAGAAACAATTATCGAATTACACGGAAGACAATATCAGGAGTTTAGACTGGCAGGAGCATATTCGACTGAGGCCAGGAATGTATATCGGAAAGCTGGGCGATGGCAGCAGCCCGGATGATGGCATTTATGTGCTGCTCAAAGAAGTGATAGACAATTGTATAGATGAACATACGATGGGCTATGGCAGGCATGTAGATGTGGCCATCAGCGAAAAAGAAATTACGGTAAGAGATTATGGCCGCGGTATTCCCCTGGGCAAAGTGGTAGATGTAGTAAGTAAAATGAACACNNACTGCCTACAGGGAGGGTAGAGAGAAATCGGCCGAATTTGCAAAAGGCCAGCTCACTAAAGAGTATAAAGAAACAACAACTAACGAGGAAAACGGTACGAGCGTTACTTTTATCCCCGATGAATCTGTATTTAAGAATTATCATTTTGTACAGGAATACCTGGATAACCAGTTCTGGAATTATTGTTACCTGAATGCCGGCCTGGTGATGAACCTGAACAATANNCACATCAAAGGAGATGATATTGAAGTAGCGATTACGCATGAGAATGGGTATGGGGAAGAGTACTACAGTTTTGTAAACGGTCAGTTTACCACCCAGGGAGGTACACACCTGGCGGCTTTCCGGGAAGGGTATGTAAAAACAATCCGGGAGTTTTTTAAAAAAGATTATGATGCTACAGATATCCGCGGCAGTATTTGCGCTGCCATTTCTGTAAGAGTTCAGGAACCTGTTTTTGAAAGCCAGACAAAAACAAAACTGGGTTCACTTGTTGTGAGCGAAGGAGGGCAGAGCATTAAGAACTTTATTGGTGATTTTTTACTAAAACAGCTAGACAATTTCCTGCACCGAAATCCTGCAACGGCAGATGCTATAAAAAGACGCATTGAGCAAAATGAGCGGGAGCGAAAGGAACTTGCGGGTATTAAAAAGCTGGCTAACGAACGGGCCAAGAAAGCTAACCTGCATAATAAAAAACTCAGGGACTGCAAATATCATTATAACGATGAGCCCAGTGGAAAGGATCGTGCAATGGTTTTGGAGAAACAGCAGGAGAGTACCATTTTCATTACCGAAGGAGATAGTGCCAGCGGTTCCATTACCAAGGCTCGTAACGTAGATACACAGGCGGTTTTCAGCCTGCGGGGTAAGCCTTTGAATTGTTTCGGCCTTACGAAAAAAGTAGTGTATGAAAACGAAGAGTTTAACCTGCTGCAGCATGCATTAAATATTGAAGAAGGCTATGAAGGCTTGCGGTACAATAATATTGTGATTGCTACAGATGCTGATGTGGATGGCATGCATATCCGCCTGCTGCTCATGACATTCTTCCTGCAATTTTTTCCTGATCTGGCAAAGAATGGCCACGTGTATATTTTGATTACACCGCTCTTTAGGGTACGCAATAAACAAGAAACCATTTATTGTTATGACGAAGCGGAAAAGCAGGCTGCCGTAAGAAAGCTTGGCAACAAACCAGAGATCACCCGCTTTAAAGGATTGGGTGAAATAAGTCCCGATGAATTTGCCCGCTTCATTGGTACGGAAATGAAAAAACAAAGCCTGATGATTGAACAAGGCGAGCACATCCAAAACCTGTTGGAATATTACATGGGAAAAAATACACCACAGCGCCAGGATTTTATCATTGAAAATCTGAGGGTAGAACTGGATCTTGCAGAAGAAGGCATCCCTCCAGGCGCCTGATTAAAAATACCGGCAACGCATGTACGAGTTTCATACAGATTATAAAAAGTATTTTGACATCCAGCTAAGGAATGCGCAGCAATGGGTGTTGCCATTCATCAGCAGTGTGAAACCCATTAGCCACGGCATGGAGTTGCTGGAAATTGGTTGTGGGCAAGGCTCGTTGCTGCGGGCTTTTAGCCAGGCAGGCTGCCGTTGTACCGGAGTAGAAATGTATCCATTGTGGCTCGAAAAAGCAAGGGAGTGGCTGGTGCCGGAGTTGGCAGAAGGCAGCGTAAAATTAATAGACAGCAATATTTACGATGTAGATCCCAAAAAAGACCTCGGTACATTGTTCGACATTATTGTACTAAAAGATGTGATTGAACATATTCACGACCAGGAGAAACTCATTGCCTGGATGAAACATTTTTTAAAGCCAGGCGGCGTCATCTTTTTTGGCTTTCCACCATGGCAAATGCCCTATGGCGGCCACCAGCAAATGATGCAGGGATGGCTGGGCAAAACCCCTTACTGGCATTTGCTTCCGCTTCCGCTTTTTAAAGCACTGATGCGGGCAAATAAACAGTACTCAGAAGATCTTGTAGAGATTAAAGAAACCGGCATAAGTATCGAACGCTTTGAACGTATTTTGAAAGCAACAGGGTACAAGGTATTGGCACACAAACACTGGCTCATCAATCCGGTGTATGAATATAAATTTGGCTGGAAGCCGAGGGTGCAGTTTCGGTTGTTAAAAGCTATTCCATTCGTAAGAAATTTTTTCACAACGGCGGTATATTATATTATCACGCCCGATCATTAAGGAGAACAGATGATACACATAGTTTTTAATACGGCTGATGTAGCGGTGCTGCAGCAAGCCATAGAAATGGATGCAAGCCTCCAGGGTGAAGTGTTACAGGTGCATGATGATTTTGCCGTGGGCCCACTTTCTGATATTTACCTGGGAGAAGGAATGCTCAACCGCCGCAACTGGTGGCGGCAGGTACTTGCCGGCGGCGACTATGAAGGCAATATAGATGATGTAACAAAAGATGATGTACAGCAAGTGGCTTCGCTGGTAGGTAACCTGCGCAGGAACCCAG